>JAUYHV010000314.1 GCA_030689845.1 Dehalococcoidia bacterium | reverse complement strand
GCCGCATCCGGAGGTGATGTTGAGGGGACAGGTGAGTCGGGCAACATACTTTTATGATACTTGTGATTGGGGTGCTTTTTCAAGTGTTTCATTTTTACCTACGATTTCCCGGGATAGGGGGTGGCTGTAAGTTGTTGCCCTCCCCCAGTTTTTGAAGAACAAAAACAAAGGATTTGTTTTCCATAGAATTAATCGGCTGGCCGTTGGCAGTGGCGATAAGCTCTCCTTTTTTAACTGTTTTTCTTGGAACGGCCGGTCCCTTAAAATAGTAAACTGCCTGCAGTTTTAATTCTTGACTGTTTAGGCTAAGCAGGGTAAAGCCCTCTTGAGGAAACCCCTCGACCACTCCGGCAAAAGCGGCATAAAGCGGAGTATCCCCTTCAAGCACTGCCGAGAGGGAGCTTTCCTGGTATAAGTCATGGCCCTGGCAAAAAGAAGAGGGTAAGGGACAACTTAAGGAAAGGTCAGGTATTGAGGTAAGAGTTTGGGAGTCTTTGGGTTTTATCAAACCCTTTTGCCAGATAAAATAGGCTAAAGCTGTGACTAGGACAAGGAGAGCCAGGCCAATTACCAAAGTAGGGAGACGGTTATTGGTTGGCAGATTGGTATCCATACTTCTATTATTATAAGTATTGAAACATTTTTTCAAGTACAATGGGGCAATTGTTGTAAGCTATGATCAAATTAAATGCGGCTCAGCTAAGGAAAGGCTTACCGACTACCGACTACAGACTACTGCAAAAGCGGAAGACGGTAGACCGTAGACGGAATGCAATTTATATAATCCTGGATAATGTCCTGGATACTTATAATATCGGCTCAATTTTCCGGTTGGCTGATGCGGTGGCTGCTAAAAAGGTCTATCTTTGTGGAGGGACAGCAACCCCTCCAAACCCGCGGATTAAAAAAGCCTCCATTAATACGACCGATTGGGTGGATTGGGAGTATTGCGAGACAGCAGTGGAGGCGATTGCTAAAGCCACCTCCGAGATGGAAAAACAATCACACCTCGGAGGTGTGAGTTCTTTGCAGGTAATAGCTATAGAACAGAGCGACAAATCAATCCAATATGATAAGTTTGAATACAAGTTGCCCCTAGCATTGGTAGTAGGGCATGAAAGTGAAGGGGTATCTAAAGAGGTTTTAGAGATGGCAGATGGGATAGTGGAACTGCCGATGTTTGGGGTAAATATTAGCCTTAATGTTATGGTTTCTTTAGGAATTGTGTTATATAAAACTATTGAAAAGTGCCTGCCCGATGGAGGAAATTAAAATGGAAGCTTGCAAAGGCCATAGGTCACTTTTGACTTTTTCTTCGGGGTTGGGTGATGCTGTCTTGTCTGGGCCATCATATAGAAGGGCAAAAGCTGATGATCCTAACTCAGATTTTCATGTAGGGGTGTGGAATGGAGGCCAGGAAGAAGTCTTCAGATCCATAGGGGCTACAACCATTAGGATACCCGTAGAATCAAAGTTGGGGTTTAGGAGAAGATTAAAAAATTTATACGAATGGCCGGGGATTTTTGTGGACATAGTTAAATTGATCCGTCTTGTGCACAGTTATGACAGGGTAATATGCCCTGTGGGTCTGGGTCCGATTTCTTATCTCGCGCCATTTTTCCGGAAGGTCATTCCCGGGGATAGGGAAAGGATTCTGCCAATGCCTCATCCCCGTCAAGTTCTGGTTACTAATAAGTATATGGGTTTTACCCTTCAGGATAAAATTGATGATCTTTTAGGGATAAATAGTTTGCCGTATTTTCCGCCTAAACTGGGGTTTTCAAATGAGCATTCTGAAATTGCTGACAGGATGTGGGCAGAAACCGGGCTAGATCCCCAGAGATCAGTGGTTTGCAACTTTAGGACCTCCCATCCGACAAAGGACTTTACCCTTTCTCAGGTTGGATTGACTTTTAGTTTGATTCGACAACACGGATTATTGCCGGTGGTTATTAACTACTCACCAGAAGGTCAAAGATTACTGAAGGAAAATTTTTCCGGTCACAGATTGGCATTTGCAGCCAATGGTTCTGTTCTAGTGATGGGACAGTTTTTAAGTAAGGCTTGCGCCCATGTGACTGCCGATACCGGGTTGGCCCATGTTGCCGGTGTTGTAGGTACACCCACTTTAATTGTTTTTGGTCCCAGTGACAGCAAAAATTGGGTATACCCCGGCCATGACAATGTCAACAGTGTGCAAGTAAATATGTCCTGCAAAACCTTAACTTGCCGGTCCAGGCAGATATGCCATCGCCCTGAGGTTCACTGCATTAGCCAGATAAATATGGATGAGTTTGCAGAAAAATTGTATCAAGTGGTTCGCTGCTTATAGTCTTGTATTGGGTGGCCGCAAGTTGTAAATTGAAATCAAGGTAGCAAAAAGCCTATGGCTGTTATCTTGACTTTAATTTCTCACCGTCTACAAAGCCTGAGTTCTTTCCAGCCCTGGCTTTAGTAGTGGGGCATGAGAGTGACGGAGTGTCCAAAGAAGTCCTGGATTTGGCCGACGGAATAGTGGAGCTGCCGATGTTTGGGGTAAACAAAAGCCTGAACGTTATGGTAAGTTTAGGGATTGTGCTGTATAAAATAGTTGGAGGTAGACAGTAAAAACTAGATGCTGGAATTAGAGGTTAGAGAATAGAAGTTAGATAATCCTTATCAGTTGCCTTTAATCTTTGCCCCGGAGATAAAAAGTCCTCAGGGTTTATATGAATCGGATGTTGCCGATTTCTGACCATAATTTTTGCTCTGGAAAAACTTCTTTAAACGACCCATAGTTGACTTAAAGGCTATTTTTTAGTACAATTCACCCACAGAAGACCAAACCGGCTGTTGTAGCTATAAGTTTGATCTTTCTGTAATAAAAAATTTCAGAAGCAATTAATCGCTTCTTTGCACTTTTATAGTCAAGAAACAAACCAAGAAAAAACCAAGAGGGGGAGAAATGCTATATATAGCAATTTTCGAAACGTTCGGGCAATGGTTTTTGGCTTCCCAGACATGGGTCTGGACTTTTGCCGACAACATCAAGGATTGGTTTTGGGGGATGATCCCCTGGTTCCTTTCCCTGGGCAACACCTGGCAGCAGGTAGTCTTAGCCGGTTACCTAGCGTTCGTTGTCTACCTTGGGTGGACCGGACAATTCAATGACATGTCCAAAAACAGGGTGGTGAGAATATTCCAAAGGATCGGTTATGCAATCGTCGGGCCACCTCTGGTGTTTGCGGTGATGTCCCTGACCATTCCGACCATGCTCCTGCTGTTTTTCTACAGCGGTTGGGCTGTTACCTGGGTAATGGTGGGTGCCTTTGACCTGATGGTCTTTCTGGGAGAGATTCCGCTTCGCTGGGTTGGGTTCTGGTTTGGTTAGATTGACAACTTAATAGTGTATTAAGGCGCCCCGCACCATACGGTACAGGGCGCCTTTTTCGTGGGGAAATTTTTAGCAGGACTTTACAGAGGTTAGGGGTTAGTAATCTTTTAAGGGAATAACTTTAACACCGGGACCGGGTTTTTTACCCTGGTCTTTGAAATCATCGGTTATTAAAGTGGCATTGTATTGTTTAGCAAGCGATAAAAATGAAGCATCATAATAAGTTACACCCAGGTTAAAAGCCAGGGAATAAGTCTCACGGGCAGATTCTTCAGATTCAGAAATAAAAGTCACCGGTAAAGAATAGGCAGTACTTAAAGAAATATAGGCCTGATGGGGAGTAAGCTGCTTACCTTTTAGCAGCACATTTCCTATTTCGTATTTCACAAGCTCTGGAGCAATGAGTTCAACTTGACCTGATCTTACATCCCGGAGGATTTTATCGGCAGACTCCAGGTTTCCCTCTTTTGTTTGGTTTAACCATTTAACAAATACCGATGTGTCGATGATTAAAGTGTTCATTAATGGGAACGGCGGTCCTGCCGCAAAAATTCGGATGCGCTTATCTTGCCTTTACCTGATACTGCTCTGGATTTTCTAATCCCTTCCCAAATTTGGTTCCAATCTATTTGAATTTGGTGGGGCTTAATGACTATTTCGTCAGGTTTTATTACCGAGATAGAAACAGCAGATGAAGGAGTAACCCAATTTACTACCCTGCGGATAGAATCGGGGATAGTTAATTGGCCCCGTTCTCTGACAATGGAAACTGTTTTCATGTTTTCAGAATATCAGAAAATCGGAATAATGTCAACAGGTCAATTCGGGGTCTTGACACGGGGTGATTGTTCCTTCTATGCTTAAAGTAGCAGACGGGCAACTTGAATGGTTAGCCCAAGACAGTCTTTTTTTGCAGCTTTTTTCACTTTAACAATAATCTCCTGGGGGGTGATGCCCCAGGTTGTTTCTGCTTCGCGCAGTGATTACTTTGATTTTGGCCCATATTACCAGCCTCAAGTTTTAGGTCTTTCCCTTTCTTCTCTGGAACATTTACCCCCTTTAAATATCCCCACTGATATTATGCCTCCCGTGGCTACAGGAGTGTTGCCGGACAGCCCTCTTTATAACTTTGAGAGGTTAATTGAAAATGCCCAGCTGACATTTACCTTCGACCCAGTGGCAAAAGAGCAGGTAAGGTTGGGTTTTGCCCAAGAGCGATTGGCTGAAGCCAAGACACTTATTGATGCCGGCAAAACTGAAAGTGGGGCCACGGCTTTGGCAGATTACAGGGAAACTATAACCGATGTGGCCCAAAGCTTGCCTGGTTTGGCTGGTAAAGGGTCCGCGGCGCAGGAACTTATCAATAAAATAGAAGAAACAGTCGCAGCACAGACAGTTATTGCAAGGTCATTAAGCCTTACCTCACCTCCACGGCAGGCGGAAAGCTGGACTAAAGTTGCTAATGTCGGTGGGGATGTATTAGATAAGGTAGCAGAGGCAAGGGGCGAGCCTGCAATTCCAGAGGAGCTCTCGACAGGTATCCAGCAGCTGAAAAGTCAAGGCTTAATCTCGGAAGAAGAGAGTAATAAACTTTACAGCTTCAAGGGCAGGTCTGAGGTACGTGAGGAGCTTGACAAACTTTCTTCCTCAGGCACTTTCCCTCTTTCCGAGCTGACCAAGATGGATACGGCGGTGGGGAGGTACTATCCTGAGGTACACGGGCAATACCGGGACAATTTGCAAGTGGTAGAGCTGCGGGCATACCAAGGTCTGCCCCAGCCTTCGGCAGAAACGGTTAAGGAGCTGGAGAAGTGGCGGAAGAACTCCGACGTTGCTCCATCAAACAATATTAAACCATATCTTTGGTATACACGAGTGCAGGATTTAGCTAAGGAGGTTGACCTAACCAACTTTTCCCAAGCACAACAGGCTGACCTGGCTAAGTTTTACCCGGCAGTAGTGTCAGATAATCCTACCTATGATCCTGTTATCTCACCAACGCCGGAGCCGAATCAAACTAGCGCTCAACCATCTATAAGTGATCAAACTGCTACAGCTACCGCTGTTCCTTCACCCACTGTCATGCCAGGGGCAGACTTGGAAAAAGCCCGGGATTACTTAGGAGAGACTGGTGGTGCCTTACCCGGTGAACCTGCCTACTTCTTAAAGCAGTTTGGTGAACAGGTACGATATACCTTTGCCCTGAACCCGGCTGATAAGTCCAGATTGAAGATGCAGTACGCTGAAGCGCGCCTGGCAGAAGCGAGGCAATTAGCGGAAGACCCCAAAAAAGCCTCCCTTTATGAATCAACAATCAGGTCTTACCGGCAGGCGATGGATGACGCTTCGACACAACTGCAACAAGCTGGGGAGTCTGAGGGTGTAAAAGATGTGGCAAGGGATTTGGAAAACCAGGCAGCCAGACATGAAGTGGTATTTGAAAGAGGACTTTTACCCGCTCCGGTTAAAAGCCCGGAGGTGATCAAAGACGCAATTGCCGCGACAGAGGATGCAATGGATCGAAGCGCCGATGTGTTAGGCCGTCCCGCCTTGCCGCCTGTTTTAGGCAGCCGCCTGGAAGATCTTAAAGCCCAAGGATTAATTTTATCTGAGGAGGTAGAAGATCTCACCCGTTCAGGATCAAGGGAAGAGGTAAGGGAAAAGGTCAGGAAGCTTTTAGAAATCGGCAGTTTCCCTCCGGCTGACGCTAAAAAATTAGATGAAGCTCAAGCTACCGCTGCCTCTTCTGATTATAACCAGCTGGTTGAGGTGAGGAAAATTGAGGAGTTGCAAGGACTCCGGTCCGTCCAGGCCGAGATCGCCCAAACGCCGGCTTTAAGAAACGCCGCGGTGGGTTTTAACCAAAGGGGAGCGGTGTTAGTGGACACGATAGATCCTACATTATTTAAAGAGGAGGATTTAGGGGGGAGAGTTGACCTTATCCAAACATATCAGGCGCTTGTTGCGACCGCCTCGGCCCGGCCGTTAAACGGTGGGCAGTTTGGCTCTGAGGTTCGGATTGGAACGACCGCTCCGGTAATTGGTGCTCCCGGACGCGCGGATGCGGTTTTAAGCGCTTGTCCGGAGGGTGCGGTATTTAAACAGTCAGAAGGTTGTGTCTGGGCAGATTCGGGGAAGAAGCTGAATGATTATGACCAGTATAAATGTGAAGGCCCAAGGCAGTATTACTCCTTTGCTGCCAAAAAATGTGTATCTTACGACCCCTTGAAAGGATTTAGGGATGATGCCCAACCGATCTGTCCGGTAGGTTACAACTGGAGCTGGCAGAACCAAAGTTGTGAGGCTCGGACCGGCGGGGGGATTCCTTTCCCTTCCCCAAGCCCTGAACCAGAACCTGTTGATGATAAAGAGCTGGCCATAAGGTCTAAGGCCTGTCCGGAAGGCTCCTCGTACAAGGCTCCAAATGGTTGTGTTTGGGACAAAGACGGTAAATCCGTCTACGATTCTAATCAATACCGCTGTGGGAGAGGCCAATATTACTCCTTTGATAGCCAAAAATGTGTCTCCTCGCCTAAAGTTGGGGAACCTTATCCCAAGGATGCCGCTCCTGGTTGTAAGGAATCGGAAGAATATTGGAGTTGGCAAGAGGGTAAGTGTCTTGCCTTTGGTACGGTAACGCCTTATGAAGTCAAAGATGTGGAAGTTCCGCAACCCTTCTTTACTACACCCGGTAGCCCGTTCTATTTCCTAAAGCAAGCCGGTGAGAATGTCCGGCAGACTTTAGCCTTTACTCCCCAGGCCAGGGGAGAGGTTAGGCTCGCCCAGGCTAAAGAGAGGCTGGCTGAAGCTGTTGATGCCCTAAAGAGGAATGATGAAAAGGGCGCCAAATTAGCAATCGATTCCTATATTACTGCCATGCAGGGCGTGGTCAGCGATGTGTCAAGAGAAGGTCTTTCGGAGATGGCTAAAAATGAAATGGGGCAACTTTTGGGGAAGGAGGCAGTTGGGCAGGACTTGATACTGCAAAAGGTGGGGGTATTGGCTGGAAGTGATAGCGGCTTAAACCTTTCGGCGGCGAACTCAGCTATAATCTTAGGTGTTGATAAGGCTGCCGACCTAAAAGGGGAAGATCCCATCCCTGCTGACCTTAAGGCGAAAATTGAGAGTTTCTCGACTGGGATGATTTCGGAAGAAGATAAAAAGAAAATTTTAGAAAGCGGAACCCGGGTTGAGGCAAGGTTGGCTGTCGGTAGCCTTTCTGCAAAAGGGCTTATAACGGTAGCTGAAACCTCATATTTAAATGACGAGTTTAAGAAAGTAGATCCCGGTGAGCAGGCAAAGTTAGATGAGCTGAAAAAATTAGCTGAGATTACATCACTTACAAAGCAAAAGGCCGAAGTTGAGGAGAAGGTAGAGAAGAATGAGGGTATTGTTAAAAAACTTGATGAGTTCCAGAGGACATTTGAGGTTGGTAAAGAGATTCCCGCCGATGTCCGTCCGTACGTTCGGTTAACCAGGATTGAAGAGGTGGCGCAAACTGTCCGTCCTGATGCTGTCAGGCTTGAAGATTTCCAAAACCGCAAAGATCTTGTTTTGGCGGTTGCTACCCTTCAGCAGGAGTTTAAGCCTACCAGGCAGGACGTCGGTCGGGTAGAAGAGTTTCGAAGAAGAAATCCTAATGTTGCCCTGTCTTTTGAGTTTGCCCGGATTGAGGCTTTGGCTTATAGCTTGGGTGTAAGGGAACAAGCCGGTGCCTGTTTTCTCCCCACACCGCCTTTCCCGGCCAACACCCCCTGTCCTCCTCCAGGGGCATCCATTCCGATTACCTCATACTCTAACTTTGTTAGCCTTTATTCACCAGTAGATGAAACTGGTAGTTTCTATGGAACCACTACAACACCCTCTACTGACAAGGATGGCAAACCACTGGTTTATGGCCAAGGGCCAAAACCATCTACCCCCGGGGTCTGTCAGGCAGGCTATCATTGGATGTATGACAGCGGCGGTTGGTGTATGTCTGACGGTGGAAGTTACGGGAATACTTCCGGTGGGGGAACTTATACCCCTTCCGGGTATGGGTCGGGGTACACGCCTTACAGCCCATATTACACAGCCCCGGGGGCTTCTCCTACCACTTCCGGATACCCGACGGGTGGTAATTATCCCACATCATCCTATTCATATAGTGCCCCAAGTTATTATGGTTCAGCTCCAACTTACTATACCACTACACCTCCTTCAGGTACTGTTCCCGGTTCTGGTCCAAGACCTGTATCACCGGGACAATGTCCTTCCGGGTTTCACTGGATGAGTGACAGCGGCGGTTGGTGTATGGCTGACGGCGGGACTTATGTACCCGCTGGTGGTTATTCAGGCGGTGGTTCCAGTTACTACTCTCCTAATTTGACCCAAAGCAGCTGCGGCCCCGGTTATTATTGGGATGGAAGAGGCTGTATTCCAACCTACTCAGGAAGCTCTACTCCCGGTTCTTCTTCCGGAGGAACATCTTCTTCCGGCAGTTATTACTCCGGGTGGACCGGTTCGTCATGCAGTCCGCCTTCAAGCGGCTGCGGCAGCAATAATTACTGGGATTACGGAACCTGTTCCTGCAGGCCATCAGGCTCGTCATATTCCGGTTCATATAGCAGCCCAGGGAGTTATTCTGGATCAAGCTCCGGCCCCAGCGCGGGCTGTTCTAATTATCCTGCAGGTGGATGTGGATCTAGCTCCTGGTTTGACTGGGGGAGCTGTTCCTGTAGGGCCTCAAGTTCATCCTCAGGTACATCTACCTATACTTCCGGCAGCTCCGGCGGGTCAAGCGGTTCCTGCCCTTCAGGATCCCACTGGATGAGCGATAATGGCGGTTACTGTATGTCTGATGGTGGTAGCAGCACCACCTCTTCTGGCGGATCAACCACCACTTCTACCACCACTTCCTCGGGTGGCGGTTCGTCAAGCGGCTCCTGTCCTTCCGGGTACCATTGGATGTCCGATAACGGTGGTTGGTGTATGTCGGATGGGGGGTCAACTTCTACCTCAACTTCATCTGACTCCACCACTTCACAGTCTACAACAACCTCAACCGCGCCTTCTTCCAGTGAGCCGACTCCTGCCCCCAGCACTTCAACTTCCACTGAATCCTCTCCGCCTCCCTCGACCACAACTACAACTACAACTACAACTACAACAGAGTCCTCACCTTCCCCCTAGACTTAGCAGATGCCGTTTGACAGCTTGAAGGTAATTGGTTAGAATATAGAAGCTTGGGTAAGTGGAGAGGATAAAGCTCTGGAATTGTTTAAGATGAGAAAATTAAATTTCTTATGTTCTTTTCCTGCGTTCTAATATTTATTAGGACAGTGCTTTTTCCATGGTTTACCCAATAGGTTTTCGCACATTGAAAACTTCATATACCACTTTTGATTTCAAAAAAGTGGTGGGTAAAAAGAAAGTTGACAGGGGACAGTTGACAGGGGACAGGAAACGCAAGAATTCTGTAACCTGTAACCTAAAACCTGTAACCTTTCTAAAGACAAGAGTGCATTCTGATGAGTCGCAAGACGAAGTCAGAAACTACTTGTCAATTTCTTAAATTTGGACTTCAAGTAAAATTCTTGCCCGCCTGATCTTACCATGCGCCTTTGCACATTAGTGCTGCGGCTTATGGGGCGATCTTTGGCGGACTGCGAAAATTTGAAACAAGTTCAAATTTTCTTGAGAGTTTGATCCTGGCTCAGGATGAACGTTGGCGGCGTGCCTTAAGCATGCAAATCGAGCGAGCCGCCTCCGCAAGGAGGCGAGCTAGCGGTGGACGGGTGAGTAATGCGTGGGAATGTACCTCGAAGTTGGACATAGCCGGTCGAAAGGTCGGGTAATTTCCAATGTGGTCCGACCCTTGGGTCGTGACTAAAGATTTATCGCTTCGAGATCAGCCTGCGTCCTATCAGCTTGTTGGTGGGGTAATAGCCTACCAAGGCGACGACGGGTAGCTGGTCTGAGAGGATGGTCAGCCACAATGGAACTGCGACACGGTCCATACACCTACGGGTGGCAGCAACTAGGAATATTC
>JAUYHV010000303.1 GCA_030689845.1 Dehalococcoidia bacterium | reverse complement strand
TGGTGGGGGTATAACCTTGGCTACTGGACCGAGGAAAACGAGGAAGAGGCTGCGCTGGCCCTGAAGGGTGAATACTATAAGACCGGGGAGAAACTGGCTACACGGCGAAAACCCAGCCAGGAAAAATAAACGGTGTACTATCGGGCACCAGTGTCGGGGAGAATTGCAGGGCGCTCCGGGAACTATGTGAATTTCCCCCTCCTGAAAGCGTTCCATGACGTTTGAAAACCTTGTCGCGGTACTTCTGGTAGCGGCTTCGCCGATAGCCGAGCTCAGGGCGGCGGTGCCCATGGCGATTCACCTTTACCATTACCCGTGGCCGGCGGCGCTGCTGGTTTCCCTGGCCGGTAACCTGGTACCCATCCCGTTTATACTTCTCCTTCTGAAGCCTTTAACCCGGCTGGCGGAAAAAATAAAACCCCTGCGCCTGGTACTTGAGTTTGTTTTCAGCCGTGCCAGGAAACGTTCGGACATGGTGAGAAAGTACGAGAGGTTGGGCCTTATGTTGTTCGTGGCTATTCCCCTGCCGGGGAGCGGAGCATGGACGGGTTCGATTATTGCGTATCTTCTGGAGTTGAGGTTTGCTACTGCTTTGCTGTTTATTTCCCTGGGGGTGCTGATGGCGGGGATTGTGGTAACCGTGCTAAGCCTTCTGGGATGGCTTGGGGCCATAATTGCCGGGGTGGCCCTTGCGGTGGCCACCTTTTTGTGGTTGAGAAAAAAGGTCTGATGGGAAAAAGGTAAAAATAAGCCAGAATTTTCAGCCCGGAACATGGCCGAAACGCTTGATGCTCCTCCGAAACTTATTAAAGTGCTTTCAAATCTATTTCCCCCTTTATTAAAGGGGGATTAAGGGGGATTTTGCGGCATTTCGCGGAAGGCTTCTAAATTCCTTATTTATCCGAAAAAAAGGCCTATGTTTCCGGAAGGGACAATTTAGCGACTATAGCGCCTCTTACCTTTACGTTAACAGGCAGCATGGGTTTCAGTTTGTCCCAGGGTGTCCGCTGCAGTTCCCTGAAAGAAATGGACTTCCGGTCTGAGTCTTCCTTGAAAGAGGGGAGTTTAAATATAACGCCGTGGTGGCAGTCAAGATGGGATGTCAGGATGCATAATTCCTGGTCAACCAGGAGGCATCCGTGCCTGTTGTCCAGTTTGCATACCAGTATCTTTTCGTATCTTTTTTTCCCCGTGGACCGGGTTACCCAGTAGTAATATTTCCCTTTTTTATTTTCTATCCCGCGTGGACTCATAGTAACTTATCCATTTATTTTTACAGATAATATCATAAATTTACTAAGTGGACAATAGACAGTCATCGCCTGTTTCAATTTGACTCGTCTCCATGAGTCGCGGGTAGGCATTAACCACCCTCCTGGGAGATTATCTCTTCCAGATGCCTTATCAAAGGCGGCAGGTCTTCTGTAACTATGTGCCAGACGATGTCGAGGTCTACATCGAAATAGTCATGAGTCAGCACGTCCCGGGTCCCCGCCACGCTGTTCCAGGGAACTTCAGGGAACCGATTGCGCAGGTCCCGTGAGATTCCTTTAGCTGCCTCTCCCAGGATTTCCAGCAGTCTTGTCAGAGAGAGATTAAGCATCCTATCGGAAGACAGTTCGTCTCTTGACCGGCCCCGGGCAAACTCCTCAGCAGTATGGGCCGCATCCAGCATGTGGCGTAAGCGGACTTTATCGTCAGGCCTCTTCATAAATTATCTTCGCCTCTTTCACGACCTGGTCCCTGAAATACCGGCTGAGACAGGCCGGTGTGTTCAGGTCAACCTTTCTGCCGAGTATGCTGGCAAGCTCTTCCTGGATTCCGAAAAAGGCAAATCCCGGCGTTTTACCCGGCTGGAACTCCACCAGCACGTCGATGTCGCTGTCGCGCCTGAAGTCTTTCCGCAGCGCCGAGCCGAAAAGAGCAAGTTTGCGGATGTGGTGGCGCCGGCAAAGAGCAGCCACCTTGCGCTTCTGGAAAATGATAGACCTTTGGGTATTGGGGACTGATGGTTGACCGGTAGAGTATAGTTCTCTCTTTTCCCCTACAACACTGCCCGTGCTATAGCGTTTAATCAGGGTCTTCAACTCTTCAAATACAGGATAGTCAGGATTAGCCTGGTAAAACACAAGACGCCCCTGCTCGGTACGCCGGATGATGCCGATATCCGTCAGGTTTCTCAGCTCCCGCTGTACCGGCCCGATGCCGATACCCGTCGTGCGGGCAATCTGGCGCAGGTAATACTTTTCATCTGCACGGCCATATAGCAAAGACAAAATCCCCCGCCGCGTTTTACCAAAGAGAGTTGCACCGAGATTATTTTCTTTTTGTGTTGTACCCATTTTGGTTACAATTGTAACCTATAAAGTTACAAGATGCAATATTTAGTCATCGCCTGTTTCAATTTGACTCGTCTCCATGAGTGAATCCGGGGCTATGGAACCCGGGATACGATTATCTATTATATCGTTTATTCCGTAGGGGCAACCCCCTGCCCCGGTTTATCGGGGCTCTCGGCCGGAGGCTCTCGGAACGGAGAACGGAGTGGTTGCCCCTTTTCAGGGTAGGCACGGGGGCCTACCCCTACGAAGATTATGCCATGAATATGATTTGGCTAATTCCTTCTTGTTGGGTGGGGGTGAGTTGCACAAAACCGAGGAATATTGGATAAAGTCTCACTGAGCTTGCCTGTTCGCCGGCAGTCGTTGCTTTCTTGAACACCAATTGCATTTGTGTTAGCATGAGTTATACAGAAATCCAGGAGGTTATACTATGGCTCATGTGGTAGGTACCAAAGGGCAAGTTGTCATAGCTAAGGAGATCCGTGATAAACTGGGGGTAAAGCCCAGGTGGATAGCCCTCCAGAGGTTAGTGAATGACCATGTGGAGGTCTATTTCCTGCCACCGGAACACAGGAAATCCCTCAAAGGAATTATGGCAAAGCACATCAGGGTGAGCGTGTCCCCCGGGCAGGAGTGGGATGAAGCCCGCGATATAGCCTGGAATAAAGCAGCGAAGCAGAAAGTCGGAATAAAGGAGCAGTTATCTTGAGCGGCTTCCTGGACACCAGCATCGTCGTTCGTTACCTCACAGGCGATCCACCAGAGTTAGCGGAACAAGCTGCCAGGATTATAGACGGCGTGGATGACCTCCTGATAACGGATGTGGTGCTAACTGAGACGGCATACGTCCTGATGTCAGTGTACCAGGTGCGCAGAGAAGTAACGGTGGACCATTTGATAGCCTTCTTGCAGAAGGAGAATATCTCACCTTTTGCCCTGGACAAAAGCCTGGTGCTCCACGCTCTGCTTCTGTGTCGTCCCTCAGGAAGGGTATCTTTTGCTGACGCCATGGTATGGGCGGCTGCGCGGTCGGCTAGCAACAAGGCGGTTTACTCACTTGATGAGCGTTTCCCCGATGTCGGACTGGAAGTTCGCCAAACGATTTAAGAGATCAGAGATGCAATACTTAGTCATCGCCTGTTTCAATTTGATTCATCTCCATGAGTGAATCCGGGGCTATGGAACCCGGGATGCGATTATCTATCATATCGTTTATTCCGTAGGGGCAACCCCCTGCCCCGATACATCGGGGCTCTCGGAACGGAGAACGGAGTGGTTGCCCATTAATATTTTGTGGTTGCCCATTTTCAGGGTAGGCACTCCGTGCCGAGAGCCTTCGGCGGGGGCCTACCCCTACGAAGATTATGCCATGAATATGATTTGGCATAATCACAAATTCACCAATGCCAATACCTTAAATGCTCCAAATCAGGCATAAGTTCAAGGGGCTCAGTGCCTTAGGCCGATTCTTTTTTGATGACTTCATGTATTTGGGCAATGAGCATGGGTAGTTCAGTAATAACAGTCTCCCAAACAAGGTCGTTGTTGACATCAAAGTACCCGTGAATGAGACGGTTGCGCATGTTTGCCATTTGCTGCCATTCAATCTCCGGGTATCTATCGCGTAAATTTTCAGAGATACCCCAGGCCGCTTCCCCGATTATCTCCAGTAAGCGAATGAGGGCAAGACCAAGCAAATCATCCTTATCAAGGTCAGAACGTTTCTTGCCTTTGGCGTGACGTACGGCTCTTTGGGCGGCATTGAGAATATGCTGCAGACGGGAAATATCATCAATTACCGGCATATCACTTTAGCTTCCTTAAGCACACGGTCGCGGAAATACCGGCTCAAGTCCTGCGGGGTGCGCAGATCAACCTTACGACCGCCGAATAAGACGGATAGCTCCTCTTCCATACCGGCCAGTTTCAGAAACCCTGGCGCCTTCCCATGTTCAAATTCCACCAGCACATCAATGTCGCTTTCCGGTTTGAAGTCCTCACGCAATACGGAGCCGAAGTGTAAAAAACCGCGAACATTGACCCACAAAAACAGGAAATAACCACCATCATTGACCCACCTAACCGGTATCATTGACCCACCCGGGAAATAAATTAGTTACCATTGTCGCAAAAAGGAAAAGAGGAGCGGCAATGGCATA
>JAUYHV010000294.1 GCA_030689845.1 Dehalococcoidia bacterium | reverse complement strand
TGGATGAAAATATTCAGACCGTTTGTATTGACGAGACCGTGGGACGGAGAATTGCCCGCTTGAATGGCCTCAACCTTACCGGCTCGATTGGTGTGCTGATCCGCGCAAAACAAGATGGATTTGATTGTTCGATGCGCGAGGCTATCCGGCGCATGGAATCCCATTGCATTTTATATGAAAATGCCCCCCTCCCTGTATCCCTCCCCCTCGACGGGGGAGGGAGGGGTGGGGGTGATTTTCATGCTTCGTTGTGCCCGACACGGGCATGGGGGTTATTTGAGTCAAAAGGTTGTGGATTTTGCGCTTAAACAAGTCAACGAAATATGAAATGTTCCTAAACAAAAACTCTCAGGCCGCCCCGCCCTGACCCCGCAAAAACGCTAAATTGCAAGACCTGACCCCCCCAAAACGTTAATTTAAAACAGGAGGACAACATGCGAAAAGTTAGAATAGAGTATGACTCCCGCGTAGATGCCCTTGTGGCGGTATCCAAGCGCTTGAGCGTGTATGAGGGGCGCAACAAGTTGGAATCAGAGGAGTTTTTTGATAAATTCAGCAAGGGGAAAACTGCGGATTCAGAGGAGTTCGTCGAATGGGCCAATGATTATCAGCATTACCTTGCCCTGAGGGAAGCGGTAGAGGCTAAAATGCGCCATGCCGGTTGACCCTGTTCTGAAATATTTGAAAGATACGGAGCTTGCCTTCGGCAGTCTTTCAACCGGCTATATTGAGCGATACGAGGAAGAATTTCTGACGCCCGAACGGGTTAACCTGCGTATTCGAGTGCGTTTTTCAAAAGGTCAAATGCTGGAGTGGAATGAAGCGATAATTGTCGAAAACGGGCATTTGGAACATCTGGGGTATCGGTATCATTTTCAGGGCAGGGATAACGACCTTATTTTCAGGTATGATAACACCCCGCATTTCCCCGGACTTGAGACTTTCCCGAATCACAAACACCTTCCGGACAAAGTGTCGGCTACAAAAAGGCCTTCATTTCTGGAAGTCCTGGAAGAGGTAAAAAAATTAAGGAGGTAATGAACATATGCCACAAATAACACTCAGGGAAACGATTACTAAAAAAATCGAAATCCCGATGGAAACACTGTATGAGCTTTATATGAAAATGCCCCCCTCCCTGTATCCCTCCCCCTCGACGGGGGAGGGAGGGGTGGGGGTGATTTTCATGCTTCGTTGTGCCCGACACGGGCATG
>JAUYHV010000279.1 GCA_030689845.1 Dehalococcoidia bacterium | reverse complement strand
AATGCCTCGCTCAATTACTCTTGGCACTCACGCCGCCGGGTCCCTGTTTCACGCCGTGGGTTCCGGACTGGCTTCTGTTTTGACCAAGAATTCGGGCATGGAAGTCGTGATTGCCCCTCACCCCGGCCCCGTTGCCTGGATAGACAAAATGGCATCAGGAGAACTGGAAATGGGGTTGGCAAACGAAGCGGAATCCCGTTGGATTTACGATGGAGCTGAAGACTACAAGCCCAGAGGGCCGTCTCCTCAACTGAGGATGCTGCGTATCGGCCACGCCAACGAAGTGGGCGTAATGGTCCCAAGCGGCTCATCGATACAAACCCTGGCAGATTTAAGGGGAAAGAAAATAGCCTGGCCGGTTTCGGGCCATGCCAGCTACACATTACAAGGAAGAGGAATCCTTGCTCAGGCCGGACTTTCTGAAAACGACATAGTGTCAGTTCCTGCCGAGTCATTTGCTGCGGCGGGACGTCTCGTGTTGGAGGGACGGGCCGAGGTAGTTTTTTCGACGACCAGCGCGGCTATGGTCAAGGAAATCAGTGATGCCAAAGGCGGCGTAAGGTTCATTCCGATGAAAGACGACGCAAAATCTGTGGAAATAATGGCCAAAATACATCCCGGAAAGATAGCCTACCTTAAACCGGGCGAGACGGGAGTTACCCAGCCGACGGCTGCCTGGGCTTTTGATGCTTATATCGTTGCCTGGGATAAGCTGTCCGACGCCGTCGCATACCAGGTTGTTAAAACCCTCTCGGAACACTACGACGAACTGGCCCCCATCCACCCGGTATTAAAGAGGTGGACTCCGGAGGCCGCTATTTCAGGCAGCTTCAGTATCCCGGTGCACTCCGGCGCCATAAAGTATTACAAAGAGAAGGGTATGTGGACCAAGGAGATAGACGCGCTTCAGAAAAAGCTGCTCGCAGGGAAATAAGCTGAATTTTTAGCGGTGGGGTGGGCATGGTCCCGGGTCACCGGTATTCATACCGGTTGTTAATATGCCCTTGGCCGGCTCACCCCTGCTCCGCCAATTATTTTCAATCCGGTTAAACGTTTCGGCCAACCTTTGAAAACAGTTGATTAAAGGGGATCAGTGTTTTGTCGGAAGAGCAATCCAGGTATAGAAAGTTAACAGGATTTCCCTCTATTGTCACGGGGGCGCTCCTGGCTGCTCTTCCCGTTTATAGTTTCCTTTTTTTGCTCCGCATCCCCGATTTGTTGTTCCACATAAATCTTTTCACAGGCCAGTTCCTGGGTGGTTTTCTGGCTATACTGCTGGCCCTGGTTTTTTTAGTCGTTCCCCAGCATAAAAATGCCTCGAGGAAATATTTACCCTGGTATGATACCATCCTTGCCCTTGCCGGCTTTGCAGGAGGTAGTTACATATTCTTCTTTTACCCTGCCATCAGCCAGCAAAGAATGTATCAGGCTACCTTTTTAGAAATAGTCCTCGGCGTGGTCACAGTCTTACTGATCCTCGAAGCCCTCAGGCGGCTGACAGGCTGGCTGCTGATAATTTTATCCGGTTTCTTTATTGTTCACGCGTTATTCGGGGACTATTTTCCGGGCTTTTTGTTTAACCGCGGTTTCTCTCTGAAACGGTTTATTGAATTAACCTATTTCTATTACGACGGAATCTTCGGCGTCGCCCTGGCAGTTGCCGCAAACATTATTATTATCTACATATTTTTCGGCACTCTTTTACAGATTACGGGCGGGGGCAGGATTTTTACCGACATAGCCCTATCCATGGTAGGTAAGTTCAGGGGTGGACCTGCAAAGGTGGCCATAGTAGCCAGCGCTTTTTTCGGCACCATTTCGGGCAGCCCGACGGCTAACGTGGCTACTACCGGGATGATGACCATCCCCATGATGAAATCCATGGGGTATAAGCCTCACTTCGCCGGGGCTGTGGAGGCGGTAAGTTCTACGGGAGGGCAGATTATGCCGCCGGTTATGGGTTCGGTGGCTTTTCTCATGGCGGAATACCTGAACGTGTCGTATGGGGAGATAATTGTTGCTGCCTTGATTCCCGCGCTGCTTTATTTTCTCGCGGTCTTTATTCAGGTTGACCTGGAAGCGGCCAAAATGGGCCTGAAAGGATTACCGGCAGAAGAAATTCCTTCGGGGAGAAATGCCCTGAAGCAAAGCTGGCTTGTGTTCGGTCCGTTAGCCGTCCTTGTGATATTTTTAATAGTGTTCCATCAGAACGCCTCTTTATCGGGCCTGTATGCGCTGGCTACTCTTTTTATATTGAGCTTTCTTAAAAAAGAAAGCCGTCTTAACCCCAGGAAGTTACTGGATAGCTTTAAAAACACGGGAATGGGCATGATAGATATCGGGATTATCTGCGCCATGGCCGGAATAATAATCGGTTCAGTCACCCTTACAGGACTCGGTTTCAAGCTCTCCTACGAGCTGGTCAACTTGGCCGGGAAGAATATATATATACTTCTGCTTATTACGGCCCTTGCCAGCACTGTCCTGGGTATGGGGTTACCAGTAGTCACCTGTTATATTTTATTAGTTGTGCTGGTAGCGCCGGCCCTGGTAAACCTGGGTATCACCCCTATCGCCGCTCACATGTTCGTGTTTTACTTCGGAGTCTTGTCTTTCATTACCCCTCCTATAGCCGCTGCGGCCTATGTCGCGGCCGGGATTGCCCGGACCGGATTCATGTCCGTGGGTTGGAAAGCCATGCAACTGGGCATCGTAGCCTATATCGTGCCGTTTTTCTTCGTCCTTAACCAGAATTTACTGATGAAAGGCAGCGCCGGAGATATATTGATAGTTTTCATTACTGCCTGTATCGGGGTGGCATTTTTATCCGTCGGCATCGGCGGGTATTTTATCCGGCATATAGGACGGTTCAGCCGAATCCTTTTCACCATCGGCGGGTTGGGTATGATGTTCCCCGGCTGGCAGTCGGACCTGCTGGGATTGTTACCTGTAATTTTAGAATGGAAATTACTTTTGAAAGTTATTTCTTTTCTCATCCATAGGAAAAGACCCGGCACCGGGAGCACAAAGGGATAACAGCCCTGTCCGTGTAAAAGACGATACCGGTCCAAATTATTGGAGTATTCCTTGAATTAACCGTTTAATCTGTGATATAAAATAGCGTCCTTAAATTTACCTGGCCGCCTTAATCCCGCAAAAAAAAGGAGGAGAAGACCGTGGCATTTAACGAGATGCGCCAATTTTGTGAAGCCCTGGAAAGAACAGGTGACCTTGTACGCATAAAAAAGGAAGTTGACTGGGAACTGGAGGCCGCCGCCATTTCCAGGCGTTCCCTGGAGACTATCGGCCCCGCCACCCTTTTTGAAAAAATAAAGGATTATCCCCCCGGGTACCGCATTCTGGGCGGCGTCCAGGCGACCTACCGGAGGGTGGCTGTATCCCTGGGCATGCCCCCGGATTCCCCTATACCCGCAATTTACAGGGAATACGAAGAAAGGGAGCAGACCCCTGTTAAACCGGTTATAGTGAAAACCGGGCCGTGTAAAGAGAACATAATGGTGGGAAAGGATGTGGACCTTTTCAGTTTCCCGGCGCCCCTGATCCACGATGGAGACGGCGGCCGCTACATGGGCACCTGGGATGTCGTCATTAACCAGGACCCCGACTCCGGCTGGACCAACTGGGGAATGTACCGCTTCATGATTTATAACAGGGATTCCCTGACGGGGGACCCCAGTTTTGCCAGCCAGCTTGGTTTTATTTTCAAGGAGAAGTTCATTCCCAAAAAGAAGAGCATGCCCGTGGCCATTGTTATCGGGGCCGACCCTCTGTGCCACATGGTAGCCACAGCCGGCTACGGCATAGGTGTGGATGAGGTGGACTATGCCGGCGCCCTGCGTAAAGAACCCGTAGAGCTGGTAAAAGCCGAGACAAGCAACCTTTTGGTGCCGGCAAGGGCGGAAATCGTGGTCGAGGGAGAAATCCTCCCGGATGTTATTGCAGCGGAAGGCCCCTTCGGGGAGTACCCGGGATACCGGACGGGGAAATCCAGGACAGGCCTTGTTTGCAAAGTGAAAGCCGTTACCTACCGCAGCAATCCCATCCTTACCATGATCAGCCTCGGGGTTCCCCTGGACGACAGCTCCGTTGCCGCTGCCCTGACGGCTTCTATTTCCCTGAAACGCAGGCTCAAGAGGCCCGGGATTCCCGTTACCAACGTTTATGCTCCGGCCGAGGGCGTCACCCACCTGGTCGTGGTGGGAGTGAAGTCCGGGGGGAGGAACGTGGCCAAGCAGATTGCGGACATTATCACCGCCCGCAGGGCGGCAATGAACAAGATTGTCGTTGTTGACGAAGACGTCGATGTATTCAACATGATGCAGGTTATCCATGCCCTCTCGGTAAAATGTCATCCCCTCCGGGGCATTATCCTGGATGAGGTGCCCGCCGGTAAGGCCAATGAACTGACTCCCTGCTACAGCCTTGAGGAGCGAACCCACAAAACCGGAGGCCTGGCTATTTTTGATGCCACCTGGCCTCCCGAATGGCCGAAGGAAACCCTTCCTATAAAATCGTCTTTCAGTGACATTTATCCCGCTGAAATCAAGGAAAAAGTCTTGCGGAACTGGAAGGAGTACGGCCTGAAATAAGACCGGGTGGATTTCAAATACTATTTCCCGCAGCTTGCTGGGGTTCCAAGGGGGCGCCCCTTGTTCAAAGGCTCCCATGAAATCGGAGTCTGCGGAGTGGGGTTTATTAAAAGGAT
>JAUYHV010000258.1 GCA_030689845.1 Dehalococcoidia bacterium | reverse complement strand
TTCAGACATCAAATCTGCCGTCGGGCACAACGACCCCAGGCAGCAGCGGGTGCAGGTCGGTATTTTTCGGCATACATCTTTACCGAGTTTTACCACCAGGGCGTGAAACTCGTTGAACAGGTAAGCATCCAGGGGCAGGTTATACATAAAGAACTCCCGGAATTCACCGTAATTAGCTTTTTTGGGACCTGTTTTGAGGCGCTGAAAAATCCTCATCGTATAAGCATCAACAACAAAAGAAGGCTTCCCGGCTGCATACAAAATTATACTGTCAGCCGTTTCCGGACCTATTCCAAAGACGGCCAACAGTTCCCGGCGCACCGTAGCTGTATCCAGGGCGAAAAGGTTATTTAGATTACAGCCGTAGTTTTCCTTCAACCAGATACAAAAGACCTTAAGTTTTGCTGCCTTCACATTAAAATAACCGGCAGGCCTGATAAGGGCGGCTATATCCGCTTGCCGTAACTCGGCCAGGGTAAAACAATCCATGGCGCCTGCCTGTTTTAGATTTGAAAGCGCTTTTTCCACATTCTTCCAGTTCGTGGATTGAGTCAGGATAGCCCCAATCATCATTTCAAAGGGATTATCAGCGGGCCACCAATTTTGCCTGCCGTAGTGCGCCAGGAGAGAATCAAAAATTAACTTTAGACGGTACTCGTCGGGGTTCTCCTTATTCAAACATGACACCTCTCGGAATGCCGCTCAACCGTTTCTCACTCTTCCAACAGTTAACCAAACCCGGCAACGCCACCGACACCTGTCCTCCCAGAGATAGAAAATTCTGCCGGGAAAAACTCAGCTTGGGAAGTAAATTTCCTGCAAAATCCGACCCGGCCGCTTCTCCCCTTAATTTTTTCCTTAATCGAACGCCGTTCTACGACTCCCTGTTAAGAGTTGCCAGAAACTCGGCATTGGTCTGGGTTCTACTGAGGCGGTCGATGACCTTTTCTTCGGCTTCGGTTGGATTTTTTGAATCCGTACCAATCATGGAGACCATACGCCTTAACAAAATTATCTGCTTTATGGTTGCCTCATCGAGCAGTAATTCCTCTCTCCTGGTCCCGCTGCGCTGGATGTCCAGGGCAGGGAATATGCGGCGTTCCGCAAGCCTTCTATCCAGGTGGAGTTCCCAGTTGCCGGTACCCTTAAACTCCTCGTAGATTAACTCATCCATACGACTGCCCGTATCTACCAGACAGGTTGCCAGTATAGTTAAGCTTCCGCCTCCCTCCGTGTTCCTGGCAGCACCGATGAACTTCTTCGGCGGGTAAAGAGCCACGGGGTCGATACCACCGGAAAGAGTTCGGCCACTGGGAGGCATGGCAAGGTTGTATGCCCTGGTAAGCCGGGTAATCCCATCAAGTAGTATCACCACGTCCTGTCCTCCTTCCACCAGTCTCTTTGCCCTGTCAAGAGCGAGTTCCGCCACCCTTGTTTGAGATTCCACAGGTTCATCAAAGGTAGCCGCGATAACCTCACACTTTACGGAACGCTTAATATCCGTTACTTCTTCGGGACGCTCACCTATCAGGCAAAACATTATGTGTATATCGGGGGCATTCGTAGCAATGCCGTTGGCGATATTCTTTAAAAGGATGGTTTTCCCTGCTTTGGGAGGAGAAACGATAAGTCCCCTCTGTCCCCTTCCGATAGGGGCGATAAGATTAACAAGTCTCGTAGAAAGATTGCCCGGCACCGTTTCCAGGTCGATTAATTTATCGGGGAATATCGGGGTCAGAGAACTGAAATGGGGGCGGTTTTTTGCAGATTCAGGATCAACACCGTTCACGGCTTCTACCCGGATTAAACTGGGGTATTTTTCACCGTTCTTAGGGGAACGCACCTGACCGGTCACCACATCCCCTGTACGCAAACCGAACCTCCTTATCTGGGATTGAGATACATAGACATCGTTGCTGCTCGGTAAAAGATTATCCTGGCGTAAGAACCCGTAACCGTCGTCCACGGTTTCCAGGATGCCAAAACTAAATATGTAACCCTGCTGTTCCGCCTGGGTCTGCAAAAGCTTCAGCATTATGTCCTGTTTTTTCAGAGGACCGCAGCCGACAATTCCCAGTTCCTTACATATTTCGAGTAATTCTTCCTTGGTTTTAATTTCGAGTTCCGCCAGATTCATTATTCTGCTCCTGCAAAGTGATTTGTTATAGAATATTTCATTAGGACATATTGCTCCTGTTAGATTTACATCACGAAAATGCGTGAGAACTCACCTTCCGGGCATTCAAGGTTTCTACAGGTATTTTCTATGAAAAAAAGGGGGTTACCTGTAAAAACCAGGGGTGAAGTTAATATTTGTATTGTCAGGTTCAGGTCTATTACAGCTCCCTTATTTTTCCCAGGCATCTCCGGCGAGATTTGGGCCGAAAAAATACCAGGGACACAAACACGGTAGTTCGGCTATTAAGGGACACCTTTTTACGGTTAGCGGCTTATAAGTAAGAAGTTTACTTTCTGAGGTGGGAAATTAAGTTTATCCACCCGGCCATCCAGGATATCGTTACTATATATCAGCCAGTAAAACGAACTAATTAACAGGATACGGCGTTTATTATTTTAATGCAACGCCGAATATTTATCAACTACATTTTACCATAAACCGAAAATTAAATTAAATTCAAGCCGTAATATTTACCGTTTGTTAACCCGCAAACCGGCGGCTACCGGTGTCTTATTTTTTAAATGGACCACGGCTAAGCTCGTAGTTTTCTAAAGTAAACAGCTACGGGTTTTCTTCCGGGACCGGCTGTTTTTTCTCGGGAAGTTCCATAGGTAATGTGGGTTGCGCGCCCTCCCGCAGGATGTCCTTGGCAACGGCGACAAATCCCTTGAAAAGGGGGTGAGGGTTATGGGGCCGGGAACGGAATTCAGGATGGAACTGGGTTCCCACCATCCAGGGATGGTCTACCAGTTCCACTATTTCAACCAGGTTGCCGTCGGGAGATATCCCGCTGGCAATTAATCCGGCCTTCCCCAATTCCTCCCTGTAGATATTATTGAACTCGTAGCGGTGCCTGTGCCTCTCATAAACGATGTCCTGCTGGTAAGCCGCCGCTACCTTTGTGCCCGGCACTATCTTGCAGGGATAGCCGCCCAACCGCATTGTGGCTCCCTTGTCGGTGACATTTTTTTGTTCCGGGAGCAGGTCAATTACGGGATAAGGAGTATCACAATTGAATTCAGAAGAATTGGGGCTGGCACAGGCAAAAACGGACCGGGCAAATTCGATTACCATGATCTGCATGCCCAGGCAAAGTCCTAAAAATGGAATTTGGTTCTCATGGGCATATTTCGCCGCCATAATCATGCCTTCGATTCCCCTGTCCCCGAACCCTCCGGGCACCAGGATACCCTGCGCCTGGTCCAGGAAATGTTTGCCGTTATTTTTTTCCAGTTCTTCGGCGCTAACCCAGGAAATATCGATATCCCTGTTATGGAATATTCCGGCATGGTTTAGCGCCTCCCTGACCGATAAATAGGCATCCCGCAGGTCCGTATACTTACCGACAAGGCTTATTTTGACCGTTTCCTTCGGTGTTTTTATCCTCTGTACCAGTTGCCGCCAGCTGTCGAGGTCCTCCTTGGTTGCCGGAAGTTTTAATTTCTCGATGATCAGTTGCCCCAATCCCGCGTCTTCAAGGAGCAACGGGACTTCGTATATAGTCGATGCGGTAGCCAGAGGTATAACACCGCGCTTGTCTACATCACAGAAAAGGGCAATCTTATCTTTAATGGATTCGGAAACATCATGATCGCTGCGGCAGATTATTACATCAGGCTGGATACCTATACGCCGCAGTTCATTAACGCTGTGCTGGGTGGGCTTGGTCTTCAATTCTCCCGTGGAAGAAATGAACGGCAGTAAAGTAACATGCACATACAGGACATGGTCGCGTCCTGCCTCCGTGCGCATCTGGCGAATACCTTCAAGAAACGGAAGACTTTCTATGTCTCCGACGGTACCCCCGACCTCGACAATTACCACATCCGCCTTGCTCTGGTTTCCCACCTCTTTTATGCGGCTTTTTATTTCATTGGTCACGTGGGGCACAACCTGTATGGTTCCCCCGAGAAACTCCCCCCGCCGCTCTTTGGCGATAACCGCACTGTATATTTGCCCCGAGGTAACGCTGGAAACCGTCGAAAGGTCTATGTCTATGAACCGTTCGTAATGCCCCAGGTCCAGGTCAGTTTCAGCGCCGTCCTGGGTAACAAAAACCTCACCGTGCTGGTAGGGAGACATGGTTCCGGGGTCCACGTTCAGGTAAGGATCAAGCTTTTGAACGGAAACCGACAAACCCCGGCTTTTTAGTATTCTGCCGATGGAGGCGACGCTGATACCTTTACCAACGGAACTGACCACGCCGCCGGTAACAAATATGTATTTAGACATACAAAACTGCGGAACCTTTCAGTATTTGCTGCAACGTCTCAACATGGTTAACCAATTTCGCACTGCTTACCAGCGGTCCGGGGATTATTAAACGCGTGAACATCCAACAAAAAGAAGCGGGAAGAACGAAACAACTTTGGTTTCTTTAATTATATGAAGGCAGGAAAGGGGTGTCAAGTCAAGAAAAACTGTAATTGGCAGCAGGCCCAATTGACTCGGAGTAAAAGCTGGATTGATTTTCTCCCTCGTTATTTTAATTTACGGGCAGGTTTGCAACGGAGTCCATGAATTAAGTACAATAAACGCTGCCCCGAAACGGGGTGAAAAATCTAACTTTTAAGGACTCGGACCTTATCCATGAAAAAAGTAATTCCATTTTTGCTATTATTTTTATTAATAAGCCTTGTATCCGTTTCTACCGGGAAGCCCCTCGTTTTAGCTCAAAACGAAACTGAACCGGCCGGCTTCAAAAATGTCAGGTTATGGGTTTACCCGGAGTACGACGACCCCAGGCTCCTGGTTATGATGGAAGGAAAGATTGTCGGTGCGGAGCCTCCGGCGAAGGTAAAATTCCTGGTGCCTTCTGGAGCAGAGATGTACTCCGCAGGTTCTATGGATGCCCAGGGGAGGTATTCCGGCGGTCCGCCTGCCCGGAAGCCATCTTCAGTCCCCGGATGGGACGAAATCAGCTACCTGGTGACAAGCGATACTTTCCGGGTGGAGTATTACGACTCTGTTATTGCCGAACTGCCTGAAAAATCCATCGCTTACGAGTTTCTCCGCCTGTATCCCATTTCAGACCTCGAGGTAATCGTACAGGAACCCCGCCGGTCCAGCAACTTTACGGTTTCGCCCGCAGGCAGAGCTTTCGTAGACAGCGAGAACTTCAACTCATACTCCATCAGCTTTAAAGATTTAGACACGGAGAAACCGGTCAAATTCGATATTGCCTATACCAGGGCAGACACAAACCCATCCGTTGCACCGATAAAAACCTTTCCGGAAACACCTTCAGGTAGAAACCCCCTTCTCATTCCAGGGATTTTAATATTAGCAGGCATAGCTATCATAAGCGTGTTTCTCCTGGTAAGAAAGTCCAGGCCCCAAACCAGGGCAGAGCGCCGGCAACAGTCCCGGGCCGCACCGTCCCGCGTCCCATCCGGCCCCCAGCCCAAAGCCAGGTTCTGCTCTCAATGCGGTAATCCCCAGGAAGGCTCAAACAAGTTCTGTCCCAACTGCGGGGCGAAAATCCCGTAGTTACAGCAAACAAATTTCAAATTAACTATTATGGTCCAAAATTTAACTTATCTTCAATTACCTTTTGTTTTTCAATCGTGATTGTCCGAAAAAGAATTGGAATGGGACATTGAAATGACTGGCTTTGTACGGTTGGAGATTTTACCGGCTGTAAGTTTAGTCAATTCAGGAATACTCGTGACCCAAGCTCCTAGTGTAGTGTCTCATAAATGGCCTTACAATCTTTGTCATTCCGGGCTTGACCCGGAATCCAGTCTGTTGCTCTGGATTCCCGCTTTCGCGGGAATGACACCAATGGTACTGCAAATTGTAAAGAGATATTAGAGACACTACACTAAATGCGGAAAGGGCCAATTATTACCGAGAACAGTCAGTGACTGCCCGATTTTAGTGGCAATAATATAAGACCGGAAGTGAGCAAATGAAAAGAATTTTAATATGTATGCTTATTCTAGTGTTCGTCCTTCTCATAGGAGTAGCACCCCCGCTTTCCAGGCCGACGATGCGCGCCCAGGCCGCTCCAGAAACAAAGTGGGTACTGCAGGAAACCCGTGTCCCTCTCGCTACTTTTCAGAAGGATGCCCCTCAGCCCGATGGGAGTCTTTTCAAGTATACTGTCAATGCATCCGAGACGACTTTGTCCTACCGTTCACAATCTGTTAAAGAAGGCAAAGTTCAGACCGATGTTACGTACACATGGACATTCGAGCGCCCTCCTCGTGAATTAACACCAGGCCAGCCTGTCGAACTACGTATCCAGGGGAAGGTCATTGGGAAAGCTAGCTCTATTTCTATTATAGCGCGGTATAGTTACCATGCAGACTATGTGGAAAACTTCCAGGAAAAGAGTGGAGACGAGGTAGCGACCGGGAGGCTGAATTCGACAAACCTCGAGATGTCAGCCGTCCTGCGGTTCACCGTCCCACCCACCCCACCCGCAGGAAGAGGGGGGCAAATTACTCTCGTAGCAGGAACTGATATAGTCCAAAAGGTGGTAGGAACGCCAGGTCAGGTCGTTTGGATTTACCGTACTGAAGCTCCCCCGCCAGCACGTAATGAAGCTCCCCCGCCAGCAACAGTATTTGCCGGCTATGTGCTGGCCCATGACAACCAAAACCACGCTTTTCCCCTCCCGGACGCGCCGGTGCGCATTAGACTGGAGCTTGAGGGGAATGTGCGCGTGGTGAATACGCTGACCAACAGGCAAGGCCTGTATCAGGTGGCTGTCGAGGATGTGACCGACAAGACCGCTTACCGGGTACAGGTGGCCCTTGCCGAGCGGACCGGTGTGTACCAGGTATTATGGTACACCGACCTCCACCCGGCCACGTATGTCACCGCCGAGCGGGAGGTGGGCCCCGACCGTGGTCCAGACAGCGCCAAGAACATTGTCTTAGCTAACCTCCTCTTTGAGCCGCGCATGACTCAGGGGAAGCCGGTCCGGGTCGAGGCGGATGGGAGCCTGACTGACGTTCGTCAGCGAACGGTGGACGAGGACCGTGCCGCGGCGCTCAGCTATGCCCGCCTCTACACGGCCATGGCCTACGGCCGGGACCGGTTGGGCGTGGCTTACGACCATAAGCTGCCGCTGGCCGTAATCCTGGGCCAGGAAAGCAGTTTACGGTCACATTACGACCCGGCGGGGCGGATTGAAATCACAGCCGAGGATATGAACATTGTATTTTCGGGCGAGCCCGACAACCTGGAGTGGCATGAGTTCGGGCATTTCCTCACACAGGACTCGGCATGGTTCGGCGACAACCTTATCGTTCTGATAGGCGCCGATGAAAGTAACCACGCCGGAGTCAAGAACAGAACATCCCAGGACTCGGTACTCGAGGGTGCGGCTGAGTTCCTGGTACTGCTCTTCAAGGGGGTAGCCGCCAGGACCGATGGCCAGGCCCCTTACATGATAGGCGACTACCTTTTGAACCTGCAGGACAACGATTTTGATAATTACGACGAGGAATCCAAAGAGTGGGTATCCTTGGAGGAATTCCATTTTGCTGCCCTTCTCTGGGACGTAATGGACCAGGACCGGCAGCCCGAGCCTGGAGACCATGTAGCCTGGGGTC
>JAUYHV010000241.1 GCA_030689845.1 Dehalococcoidia bacterium | reverse complement strand
CCGCGCCTGAAAGTCGAATACAAAGATACTGAACAGGCCCACCTCTGCCTGGCTGTGCGGGGTATTCCTTTGCTGCACCCCGACCGCTATGCCCTGGACCTGTTAAACGTCATCCTGGGTGAAGGCATGAGCAGCCGGCTGTTCCAGGAAATCCGTGAAAAACACTGTTTAGCTTACGATATTCACAGCTACGTAAATTATTTTCGGGACGCAGGTTCCCTTGTTATTGGGGCAGGGGTTGACCCGAAGCAGCTTTCCCGTACCATTTCAGCGATCCTGGAGCAACTCCGCCTCATTAAAAAAGGGATTACCCGGGACGAACTGCAAAAGGTTAAGGACATGACCAAGGGCAGGTTGTTGCTCCGGCTTGAAGATTCTCGCAGCGTGGCAGGCTTCCTGGCCGCCCAGGAACTGTTAACCAACCGTGTTCTTGTCATCGAGGAGGTAGTAGCGGCCATTGATTCCGTAAAAGAGGAAGACATTTTAAAGCAGGCCGATAATCTCCTGGTGAGCAGCAGGTTAAACATGGCTGTTGTGGGTCCGTTAAAAAACGGCGGCGACCTTAAAGATTTGCTCTTCCTCTGAATCAGGGTTATCAAACTAATAAAAAAGGGGCGCCCCGGTGTACCGGGGTGCCCCTTTTTTCTGATTCTCAGGTTAACGAAAATCAGGAGACCCTTTATCAATATTCAGGGGGCATGGAAGGACCCATTTTTTCCTTTTCGGGGATATCGGTAACCAGGGTTTCGGTGGTAAGGATCATTATGGCTATACTGGCTGCATTTTGAAGGGCAGCCCGGGTGACCTTTGCAGGGTCGACAATACCCTTGGCCACCATGTCGCCGTAATCGTCGGCAGTGGCATCGTAACCGACACCTTCTTTTTGCTTCTTGACGCCGTCAACGATAACGGAACCCTCTTTGCCGGCATTGATGGCGATCCAGCGAATGGGCTCTTCAACGGCTTTTTTGATAATGGCGATTCCCGTGGCCTCGTCGCCTTCCAGTTTCAGAGCGTCCAGCACTTTGACGGCCCGCAGCAAGGAGACCCCGCCACCGGGAAGGATACCTTCCTCAACGGCGGCTCTTGTAGCGGAAAGGGCGTCTTCAACCCTGTGCTTTTTCTCTTTCAGCTCAACTTCGGTAGCTGCGCCGACTTTTATTACGGCCACGCCTCCGGCCATCTTGGCTAAGCGTTCCTGGAGTTTTTCCTTGTCAAAGTCGGAGGTGGTTTCATCGATCTGGGCTTTAATCTGCTTTATGCGAGCTTTGATGTTCTCGTCGGAACCTTTGCCCTCGACGACAGTCGAATTATCTTTGTCGGAAACAACCCGGCGTGCCCTGCCAAGGTCGGCAACCGTAACTGAGTCCAGCTTTCGGCCCATTTCCTCGGTAATAACAGCTCCGCCGGTTAGTATTGCCAGGTCATCCAGCATGGCCTTTCTCCGGTCGCCAAAACCGGGGGCTTTAATTGCCAGGCAGTTGATGGTGCCTCTTAATTTGTTGACAACCAGGGTCGCCAGGGCTTCCCCGTCAACATCCTCGGCAACGATAACCAGGTTCTTGGATATCTGAAGGATTTTTTCCAGCGCGGGCAGCATATCGGCAACGGCGGAAATTTTCTTGTCCGTAATCAAAATATACGGGTCATCGATAACCGTTTCCATGCGCTCGGCGTTGGTTACGAAGTAGGGGCTTATATATCCCCTGTCGAACTCCATACCTTCCACGAATTCGGTCTCGAATTTTATTCCCTTGGATTCTTCTACGGTTATGACTCCGTCTTTGCCGACTTTGTCCATTACCTCGGCGATAAGGTCCCCGATTTCCTTGTCAGCGGCAGAAATGGAAGCCACCTGGGCAATCTGGGCCTTGCCGGTTACCGGGGTGGACCTTTTTTTCAATTCTTCCACCACGGCCTCGACGGCTTTCTCAATCCCACTTTTTATCGCCAGGGGGTTGGCGCCTGCCGCGACGTTCTTGAAACCCTCGTTAACTATAGCCTGAGCGAGGATAGTGGCGGTAGTTGTACCGTCACCGGCTACGTCATTGGTCTTACTGGCTGCTTCCTTAAGTAACTGGGCTCCCATGTTTTCGAAGGGATTTTGAAGTTCGATATCTTTGGCAATGGTGACGCCGTCATTAATGACGGTTGGGGGGCCGAATTTCCTGTCCAGGACTACTGTTCTGCCCCGGGGACCGAGGGTTACTTTGACTGCGTTGGCTAAGGCATCGACGCCATTTTTTAAATATTTTCGGGCTTCTTCGCCATATACTATTTGTTTGGCCATATTATTATTACCTCCTTTGAATTAAATTTCTTTTATTAAGATCTCTTGGCCAGGATGTCGCTTTCACGAAGAATAATATATTCTTCTTCATCCAGCTTTAGTTCCGTGCCGGCATATTTGGCATAGATAACTGTGTTTCCGACCTTTACGTCCATAGCTACCCTTTTGCCTTCCTCGTTGAGTCGGCCGGGCCCCACGGCAACAACCTCACCTTCCTGTGGTTTTTCTTTGGCAGTGTCGGGCAGGATGATGCCGCTTTTTGTCTTTTCCTCTTTAGGCTGTGGCTTCACTACTATCCTATCCGCCAGTGGCTCTATGTTTAGTGCCATAGTTATAAGTACCTCCTTCTTTTATAATCTTTTTTTGCCCAAATAATTAGCACTCGTCGATGGCGAGTGCTAATTTAATTGTATGTTACATTGGTTATTCCTGCAAGTCCCTACAGAGTCTTTGGGAACCAGTAAAGGTCTGTTACAGCCGTTTAATCGCATTTATTAACCACCATTTCGTTAGATAGTTAAGATTTTCTACAT
>JAUYHV010000229.1 GCA_030689845.1 Dehalococcoidia bacterium | reverse complement strand
ACGTCGATAACGGTATCGAATACCGGCGGGTCGCCTTTCTTGCGCACTTCGACCCCGATGAGCAAGGCGCAATTGGGGCAGTAGAATTCCCTTGCCATTATTTCCTCTAACTGGCTGTGCCTGTTCACCGGGCTCAGGTCGATAATGGGAAGTTCCCTCATCATGGCATAAGCCTGGGGGGCTTTGACTAAAAAGGAACCATTCTAATTTATTTAAGTATTAATGTTGCTTCTGCTGCGAGTTGTTGGGCTATCGACTTATGTCTGGCTTTTTCGGGCCATCCACATATGTCAGCATGTCTTGGTGGTGTATTGCTGGGCTCAATTTCCAGTTCAAACTTTCTTACCTTTGACGCCTTAATATCTGCCATGCCGTACAGCGGCTTAGGCAGGGGCAAAACGTCTATTACCTTTTTTTGCCCGATTTCCCAGACCTCGTCCAATTTGAGCCCATCAATTCTGAAAACAGAGAGCCTTAAGTTAAGTGGAGGCATGAAAGCCCTTGGTAAGACTGCATTCCTGTCAGTAGAAAAGTATCCCTTTTTTTCACTTAAGTAACGCGCTAATGATTCGTTTGGGTTTACGACAATAGGTAATACCAAACTATACTCTCCCTGAGAAAACCCTATTTATATTGTCTAAAAGTGTGTCAGGAACATTTTCGTAAAAGTGCTCGACACCATAAGTCTTACTGATGCCATAAAGCCCAGCGTATGTTAGTTCGTTCCTACTCCCCATGCTTATGGAAAAAACATTACGTTTGCCGCCATACCATTCAAATACAACTTCACCATCAGGTTCAACACCTATCTCAGGAATAGGAATATCCGGCGTTAACGACAAAATAAATCTAGTAGAATTCTTGTATGATTGCTCATCAATAGCTTTTGCGCCGTATCCATCCCAATTATTGATAGCATGTTCCTGCTTAGTTTCAAAAAGACGTTCCATCATCTCTGACAAGTGGTCTCCAAAGGTAATACTCCGGGAAATATTTTGTTGTAACTCCTCCGTTTCCCTCTGAATATCATTTGCGGCGTCACTTACGCCCCGATTCTGAGGGAAAACGAGAGGGTTTGTTTTTCTCATATTACGAACTAATATATTCATTCATATAACCCCGCTGTTTTTTCAGTAATACTCTTAAAAAATATTCGATTCTTCAAAGCTCTGAGTTTTTCAAATTCTGGCCAGATACTGCTTTCCTCGAAACCGTTCTCATTCACCTTGAATACATCTATATCCAATATTACTCCAAGATGGTCGGCTTTTAGACTACTCTTCATTGCCTGTACGATGTTAGCCGTTATGTCTGCATCATGAATCACTACTCTGGTTAAAAACTGACTCACTTCTTGAGGGAGTGAATCAGGAACTAAAGGAGGTGCAGTGAGATAATCCGCAAAGTCCTTTATAGGCAAAGGGAGGTCTAATTTGTTTATATAGCGGACAGCTATTCTTGTAATCAGCTCCGGAGAACATTTAATCGAATATAGTTCCCAAAGCCTCTTAGCTTCTGACAAAACAGTTTCCCACGCTGAATAGGGGTTTAGTCGACTGAAGGTAAATCCATCTATCCTAAACTGAACAACGTCCTTCCCATCCCCAGATTTGCATATATATCCATGAACCCCTTTACTTTCGGTAGCCTTTGTAAACGGGATGCCTGCTTCTACACCAAAAGCAGCTGTAAACATTTGACGTGGCCCACTCTTTATATATTTGTCGGATATATCATTTGATAGACTTAGAAAATCTTTTGGATCGAACACAGATGGGAGACTAACTCGAATATCAATTAAAGCCTCTGTCAGAGGAGCATTTTTCAGGTGCCTGTGTTTTGCCATTTTATCCTATGCAAATAGTAATAATCGTTCGGCTTCTATAACCCCAATGTAAGATTATTATAATACAGTCTGTATGTATATGCCAGAAACTCATTCGTCGTCTCTGCCATCTCGCCAGGATAACTGGCCCTCAGGAGACATGTGTATCCCATGGGGGCCTATAGCGTCACTTTAAGTCGATGACGGTATCGAATACCGGCGGGTCGCCTTTCTTCCGCACTTCTACTCCAATCAGCAGGGCGCAGTTGGGACAGTAAAATTCCCTTGCCATTATTTCCTCTGACTGGCTGTACCGGTTCACCGGGCTCAGGTCGATAATGGGAAGTTCCCTCATCATGGCGTATGCCTGGGGGGCTTTGTCGCTTTTACCGTAAACATACCCGCAGTTATAACAGGTGCAATAACTGCCCCTATCCGTCTTTATAAGCTTTACGGCTTCCCCCATGCTCAGGATTTCCTGCCCCCTGAGTTCCCCGGCAAAAACCCGCTTCCGGGGCATTTCCTGAAGGAATGTTCCCTTTTCCAGTCGCTTTTTCCTCAAAGCTTCCCTCTGCTTCCCGGTTTCTTCCTCCAAAACAACGGAATCCCCTTCACCTGTAATAACGCCGTAGTTATCCCGGCACACTTCCCTCGACTGTAAACCGTATTGCAGGTCCTTGAGCACCAGCTTTGGGTCCCTCAGCAGGGGGTCTCCAAACCCGTTGCCCCCCTGGCTTATAGACACGTAAACATCGCCGGTTTCGAAATTAAAGCGCTGCTTGGAATTAAGGACCCTGGCCGACTCGAAGGAGACCTCTTCCAGGACCGTGGGCATGCGGGACTCCGCCATTAATTCCTTCAGGTTGGTCCCCTTCAATATCAACTGCACCTCAATGCTTCCGGGGTAGCCGCCGTATATCCCTTTTCCCGCGGGATGCGTCGCCCCGTAGGAGTAGAAAGTGCAGTCAACGGGACCGGCATTGCCGTAGGGTATCCTCATGATTTCCGTGCCGGCTCCGCCGCGGTATTTCCCCGGGCCTATGACATCCATCGCATGCTTCCTGTAAATGTAAAGCACGGGGTACAGGCTTTCGGCGGTTTCGATGTTGGTGATGGAGTTGCAGGGAGAACCGCTGATACCGGCGGTATGCATGCCGTCCTCGTTTATGCAGGCGCCGCCACCCCCCGCCATATCCGTCAGGGCACCGTTATAATACTCCCCCCTGGTGTTGTTCCCGGCTATATTGCACACCTGTACCGACGGCGACCAGGCTGCCTGGGCTTCCTCCCTATACACTTTTGAGCAGGCCATCATTTTGCCGATGGTAGCCACAGCCAGCATGCCCGTAGCATAAGCGCTGGACAGTGTCGCCAGGCTTACAGCAGCAGGGTAACTGGCATTGTTCAGGGTGCCCGGGGCGGCGATAATCTCCACGTTTTTTTCCAGGGAACTGGGCGACCACACGGTGTCGTAGCAAAGCAGCGGCAGTACCGCCGACATTACCCCGCCTTCCAGCCCGGTCCTGGTACAGTTTATCAGTCCCGGCGCCTGGGGACTGGTCCCGGTAAAATCGAAAATCAGTTTATTGCCCTTCTTGGTCATGGCGAGCTTAATTCGGTAAAGGATATTGTTGATGCCGTCGTTGTCGATGAATCCTTCCTCGCACCAGGTGCCATCAGGAAGCTCCCCCAACCGCCTTTCGAATGCCTGCCTGACCAGGTCCATTATCCCCTGCTGGACTTCCAGGAAAGTTTCCTTGCCGTATTCCCGGATGACCTGTTCTATGCGCTCCCGAGCCCGGTTGATGGCAGCCAGACGCGCCCTGAAATTCAGGGCGTTTATCCTGGGTGTCCGGCTGTTCCGTATCACCAAATCTTCTATGTCCTTCCTGATCCTGCCCTTTTCTACAAGTTTGACAGGGGAAATCAACGGCCCTTCCTGGTACACGTCCTTCGCGCCTACACAGATGCTTCCCGGAGTCATGCCCCCCACATCCAGTTCGTGCATGGTTATTCCTGCCCAGCAGACTATTTCACCTTCCCAAAAAATAGGCGCCACCATGAAGATATCGCTCTGGTGGGTGGCCCCGGACCAGGGGTCGTTACCCAGAAAGGCATCCCCGTCATTTATCCCGGGATTTGTCTTCAGGTTCTGGATAATGTACCTTGTCGCAATATACAAGGCGATGGAGAGCCTCGAGGTATAGACACCGACGAAAAGGCTGTCGCCTTTTGCGGTGAGAAGGGAGGTGTTGAGGTCGAAACTCTCGTAAACAATGGGAGAAGCAGAGACCTGGATGGCAACCTTCCCCATCTCGTCGTTAATCATCCAGAGGCGGTGGCGCAGGATTTCCAGGGTAATCGGATCAACAGGCATTTCTCACCTCTACAATTCAATCTTTATGTTAAGATATTCGTCAACGTAGCCCACGGTGTCCGGGGGCAGGACGACGGTATCCCCCATCCTCTCCACAATGACAGGGCCTTTCAGGACATGGCCGTAACGGAGCTTAAGGCTGTCATATACCGGGGTTTCAAGGAAATCTCCCGGTGTTTCGAAATAAGCCCGGCGCTTCCCTTTCAGAGCCAGCGAAGGGTCTGGCGGCGCTTTTGACAACTCCCTGGCGATTTGAGGAACCGGCGTGTCAAAAAATCCGTCCATCCTATATTTTAAGATTTCAATTCCGGCCTCGGGATATCCCGTGTCCTTGCCGTAAACCCCGGCATATTTCTCTTCAAATACCTTAACAATAGCCTCCTGGTTGTCCGGGCGTATTTCCGTGTCCCCCAGGAGAACTGGCAACTCCGTAGCCTGGAGCCGGTACTTCATATAAGCATAGGAGGAAAAAGTCACTTTCCCTGCGTCGATGCCTTCCCTGGTGAACTGCTCGCTCAGGCTGTCTTTCATTCGCCTGTAAATCCTGTTTATGTTTCCGATCCCCTCTTCCGACAGGGGAAAGCGGGCAGGGTAAGACATCTGTAAACTGTGCACAATACCGCCGGTTAACATTCCCAGGGCCGAAAACACACTGGAGTAGTTGGGTATGTAAACCGATTTTACGCCCAGTTCACGGCCGAAAAAGGGGCAGTGAGTGGGACCTGCGCCGCCGAAGGAAAACAGGACGAAATGCCTCGGGTCGTAACCCCTCTCGATGCTGACCTTGCGGACCAGGTCAGCCATGTGGGAATTGACAATTTTAAAAGCCCCCATGGCAGTCTGGATTACGTCCAGGCCGAGTTTTCGAGCCAGGCGGTCCAGGGCTGCCTCAGCCTTAGCTTTGTTTAATTTCTGGCGGCC
>JAUYHV010000227.1 GCA_030689845.1 Dehalococcoidia bacterium | reverse complement strand
AGGTGTAGCGGTTGTTGTCGGTGAAGGCGTTGGGACAGGGGAGGGGATTGGGGTAGGTGTTTCGGTCGGGGGAACGGGTGTTGGTGTCGGCCGGAAAGCAACCAGGTCATCCATGATTTTCCGGGCCTCTTCATCAACGGGCTGAACACTCCTGCCCGCCGGTTTCACCAGCCAGCGCCCCCTTCCTGTCAGTTCCCAGATACCGCCGCCCAGGTTGGATCCTTTCAGCGATGCCTTTATTTCATCAATCAGCACCCTGGCGGCGGGTGTGCCTCCGCCCCTGGCTGACAGGCTGTTTTCAAATATTTTCAGTATGTCGGCGTACTGCGCGGCTGCGTCTTTTTGGCTCTGGGGAGCATTCGGGGTCTTTGCAGCCTTGGGGGTCACCACGACCAACACGGCAGGTTCTGCTGACCCGCAGGCTGACAAGACCATTACAGCAGCAACCGCCATTAGTCCAAGGACGATGAGTTTACCCTTTTTTTCAGTGGTACCACCGGTATTGAATTTATCAGCCTTTCCCATGGTTGACGATACGTATATTTTAAACATTTTGCCCGTCAGTGTCGATAATGTTCACTTCTGCGGCACCAGCTCGACCTGTACGACGCTCTTTGGCGGGAACGTCAGGGGGACCATTTTGACCGATGAGAACATCCCTGAATCCTCAAGAGCCCGGGCAAAGCTGTCGAAGCCCTCGCGGTACTCGCTGAAAGAGGTGTATGTCTGGGATATATAGGAACTGGAAACCGTGATCTTCTTTCCGTCGTGGGATACAGTATCTACGTTGATGCCCAGCTTACCGGCTTCATCATAAATAACCCGCAGGTCCCGAATAAAGGTCCCCAGCTTGCCGGATAAGGCTTCATATTCCTGGATAGTCTCCCTCATTTCATCCCGCTGCTTGATTTCAGCCTGCCTCGGTTTGAGCAACTGGTCGAGAACTTCAGCCCTTGCTCTCAACTCAGACGTATGGTCCATGTTGGCTACGGTAATCTGGTACATGGGGTACACCAAGACAGATACTACCAGAACGGCAAAAGCAAAAGATACCCTTTTAACTATCTGCGTTAAGGTTAAATTGGTGACAGGCAGAATATTTACCTGCAGGGGCACTACACCAATTTTGCTGCCTTTACCTTCTCTTGCCTTTTTACCCCAGAGGGCCATTCCCATGTTGACCGCATACTCGTCTACTGGCATCCCGTCGGGGCAGGCAAAGGGCGGCTGCAGCGTTTTTACCGGGTAAGAAAGCTTGCCCCCCAGGCCCCGGACAAGTTCCTGGTCCCCTGCTCCCGGTCCGGTGAGGATGAGGTCAATTGTGCTGCTGACAGGCCGCAGGGGAAAGCGGGAATCGTAGTAATCCACGACGACCCCCAGGGCTTTTATTATTTCGCTTACCTTGATGCCCAGGTCCTTTCCGCCTGCCGTGGAGACGCTCTGTATTACCTGCACCATGCCGTCCAGCACCAGGGCTATATCCATGCCGGCGGGCGCCAGGTTTATTATAAGCGCTTCTCGCTGGTTGACCGCCCTGCTCAGGGCAATGGCTTTTAACTCGGCTACATAGGGGGTAAGCCCTGCCACTTCCAGCGTTTTCATCAGGGCATCCACCGGTTCATGTGTAGAACCAACCAGGAAAATCTGCCTTTCTTTTCCAATCAAAGCCATGGTCTGCCAGGAAATATACAGGTTTTCCGTAGACACCGGTATCTGCTGGCTAACCATTAGACGGATGGTAATTTTTGTCGCCCTGTCCGCCAGCCTGGGTACCTGGAGCACCCGGTTGACGGTATATAAACCGCTCATGCCGGTAACAACCTTTTTTGCCCGTATCCTGCTGGACTTCATGAGCTGCTTGATGGCGGCCCCCACAGCCTTGGGATTGGTTATTAATCCCTGCTTAACCAGCCCGGACCCCAGGGCGGCGCTGGCAAATTTCTCCACCCTGCCTCCCCTGGCCTGGAGCAGCCGTATGGTCGTGCTGTCGATGTCCAGGGTAACGACTTTTTTAGCCGTGATTATATCCAAAAATCCGCTTTGGCTGCCTTTATTTGCCTTCATTTTTTTTCTGCGGGCGCTCCTTGAAGAATATACACGCCGAAATCTATTTTAGCGCTGGTCCCGGCGGCAGGGTCGGTATCCATCTGGACCTTGCTGACGGCAAGGGTTTCCAGCCCGGGTTCTGAGTAAAGGTTAGATATAAAATCTATCACCTGGCCGTAATCGCTGTCCAGGCCGGTGATAGTAAAGGTCAGGACCTGGTAGTCCCGTTTCCCAACCTTTTCCTTCCTGGGCTGGCCCTGCTGCCTCAGGACGATTTGGCTTGTACCGGGGGCCACATCGAAACCGGACTTGTCGGCCACGGCCAGGACTGCCGAAACGACGTCCTCCCCCGTCAGTTCCCTGGGAATCGACGTATCAGAGGTCTGGTGATATGCCCGGAGCTGCTCCGTGATAAGGGGGGGTCTCTTGAGCTGCTCTTCCTTCAAGGCTATGTCCCGGCTGTAGTCCGCCTGTTTCTGCCCCGCTTGAAGGTATATCAGGCCGAAGGCGGCATACAGGATAACGAAAAACCCCAGAAGCAGGGGAATCCGGAGGTGCTCGAACCTGACGGTAAAAGCGCCCAACTCGGTTACGTCAGCTCTTCTTAGTTTATCATCCATGTAAGTGGTTCTGGACAACACTTGTTGTAGTATATTCTCCCATCAGCATCATCTCCGAGAGGGTTCTGAGATATGGTTTTTATCCTCTGTGTTGCCTTTCTCATAGTACCCTTATCTTTTTTGTGAATTTTAGGGCAGGGACTTGAAAAAGACCCCTCTACCTGTACGTTGGTCGACTGGCTGTGACGGAAGTAGGAGAAAACGTTCATAAAACTATGTCTCAGGGTTCACCTTTTCTTTTACTGCTTCTTCTTGGGCTATCTGTATTTCGTCAAAATCCTCCAGCTTGGCCAGCTCTTCCTGGTAAAACAGATGGTAAAGCTGTTTCCCCCTCCTCTGCCCAATCAGCCACACCATGGCCAGTCCGAAGAAGCCTATAGGGGCAACGATTTCGGTGCCGTAACCCTCGAACAGGAGGATAACAATGGTCATCAGGATAGCGAACAAAAATACCACAACGTCCAGGTTCCACCGGGCGGTAATAGCCCTGCCCCGGGCCACCTGGGCGGCCAGTTCGGCTTTTTTCGCCCTCTCCAAGGTTAAATCAGCGTTCCTCAAAATACCCTCCTCGTAAATATTCCTTTAAAACCTGTTTGTTTAACCGATAGACCCTGTAAGTTTATACAAGGGCATAATAACAGCCATGGCGATAAACCCCACCACACCCGCCATCAACACGGTTGTCAGGGGCTGGAGTATTCCCACCATGGTGCTGATCCTTTCATCGGTGGCGGCCTCGTAGAAGTCGGCTACCACCCTGAGGGTGGCACCCATGGTGTTGCTTTCTTCCCCTACGGTAACCATCTGCACCAGCAGCGGCGGAAACAGGTTTTCCCGGGCCATGGGCCCCGATACCCCTTGCCCCAGCATCAATCCCCGGTACACGTTGTTCATAGCCCTGCGCATTACACTGTTGTTGGTGGTCTGGGGCATCATGCGCATGGTTTCCTGTAAGGGCACCCCGGAGGCTACCAGCACCGAAAGGGTGCGGGCGAACCGGGCGATTTCCGACATGTGGGTCGTCGGGCCGACAATGGGAAGTTTCAGGAGCAGCAAATCAGCCAGCCTTCTTCCGAAAGGCTGCTTTATGAGTACAGCCACCGCTACCGCCAGGAAAAAACCGACGGACAGCAGGATGAATTTATACGCGGTGAGGAACTTGGTTCCGCCCATAAGCATCCGGGTGGGCAGGGGCAGGGCAACGTTCAAGCTTTCAAACATAGACAGTAGCGGCGGGAGGGCTGTTGTCATCAGGATGATAACAACTACCACGCTGACCCCGGCGATCATGATGGGATAAGACAAAGCCTTCCCCACCTTTTTAGTGGCAGCGCCCTGCTTCTCCATGTGTTCCACCATCTGCCTCAATGCCGTCTGCAATTCCCCCGTCTGCTCCCCCATGGCGATGGTCCTGCTGTAGATTTCGCCGAAAACATCGGAGTGCTTGCTGATGGACAGGGAAAAAGACGTGCCCGTGCGGATATCGTTAATGATATTCCTGATGAGTTTTTTAAAAGTGCCGCTTCCCCCCCTCTGTCCCTGGGTTAATTCCAGGGCAGGCAGAAGGTTTATACCCGAGTCCAGAAGGGTAGCCAGCTGGCGGGAAAAACTTGTGACCTCCTGCTGCTTAACCTTGAACAGTGATGGAAACATCTGTTCCCTGGTATATGCCGACGGGGCAATTTCTATGTTGACCACCTGGTAGCCTTTTTGCCCCAGGGCCTCGGCTGCCGACTCTTCACCGGGCGCCTTCAGGTTGCCCCTGACCGTTAGCCCGTCGCTGTTTAAGGCTATGTAACGGTATGTTATGACCCGCTTCTTTAGCGGTACTTCTGCTGCGCTGGCCACTTTATACCTCTATGCAACCGAGAAAACATTTCGAATCACCTCAAAAGGAGTGGTTATCCCCATTCCTATTTTTATCATTCCGTCACGCCACAGCGACACAAGCCCTTCTTTAACCGACGTGGCGTGGATTTCATCTTTACTGGCGCCGCTGAGAATCAGTCTCCTTATTTCCTCGGTAATAATCATAACTTCGTAGATTCCCGTCCTGCCCTGGTAACCCGTGTTGGCGCAGAAATTGCAGCCGCTGCCGTAGAGGAACTCCTGGCGCGCCTCCCCCATCTCCCGCTCGTAAGCCAGGTACTCATCGGAGGTAGTCTTTATGAGGCGGCCGCAGCGGGGGCAAATACAGCGGACCATTCTCTGTGCCACTATCCCTATCAGGGCCGAAGCAATCAGGAAGGGCTCTATTCCCAGATCGAGAAGCCTGAAAATAACGCCCGCCGTATCGTTGGCATGCACCGAGGACATGACAAGGTGGCCCGTCAGGGCTGCCTGGACCGCTATCTGGGCTGTCTCGGAGTCCCGTATCTCGCCAACGAGGATGGTATCGGGGTCGAGCCTCATGCTGGCGCGGAGACCGGAGGCGAAAGTAAATCCTGCCCCCGGGTTAACCTGCATCTGGGAAATATTTTTAAAACGGTACTCAACGGGGTCCTCGATGGTAAGAATATTGGTGGCCACGCTGTCAAGCTGGTTGACCGATGCGTACAGCGTGGTTGTTTTCCCGGAACCGGTGGGTCCGCTCATTAGAATCATCCCGAAGGGTGATTTCAGCATGCGGCGGTACTTCTCCAGGGAATCTGGCAGAAAGCCGAGCTGGGGCAGGGGACGAAAGGCAAAGGTTTTGTCCAGGAGCCTTAGCACCGCCATTTCACCGTGGACGGTATTCGATATGGCGGCGCGGATGTCTATTTCCTTTTCCCCGATGTGAAAGGTTATCTGCCCGTCCTGGGGACGCCGGCGTTCGGCAATGTTCATTCCTGCCATGATTTTTATCCTGGATATCATGGACGGGTAGACATTTAAAGGCAGGGACATTATCTCGTGTAAAATGCCGTCAATGCGGTTCCGCACCCTTAGCCTGTCTTCCTGGGGTTCCAGGTGCAGGTCCGAGGCCCTGTCCCTTACCGCCTGGGCAATAAGGAGGTCCAGCGCCCGGACCACCGGCGCACCGGCAACCGCTTCGGCCGAGACCCTGGTTTCCTGGCTGAAGCTCCTCTGGGAGTGAACGGGTATTTGACTTAGCTGCTTTTCTATCTCGGCGCTGGCCCTGTAGTTGCTGTCTATGGCTTCCAGGATATCCTGGAGGATACTTAACATGGGCTCTATTTTAAGCCTGGTCAATATCTCCAGGTCTTTTATGGCCTCGACGTTCTTGGGGTCAGCCATGGCCATGACCAGTGTCTCCCCTTTTATTTCCAGGGGTATTGCCTGGTATTGCCTGGCTATTCTTTCAGGAATCCTGCTTAACAGTTCAGTGTCGAATTTTTGTCTTTTCAGACCAATGAAGGGCATCCCTGACTGCAAAGAGGTGAAGACTGCCAACTGCTGTGACGAAATCGACTTGTTGTCCACCAGTATCTGCCCGACACTGTAACCATCCCCCTGGTGCAGGCCCGCAGCATTTTCCCATTCGAGGCTCGAAACCAGGTTGGCCTCTATTAGCATGGCCCCGAGGCTTTTTCTCAATAGTTTTTCGTTAGAGACCTGTTCCACTGTCCGTCCTGCCTTGCTCAAATCTTACTTTTATCCGTTTCACCCTGGTCTCCTCCATTCCGGGGACCCTATCAACGCCGATAGCGGCTGAATCGTCCGGGGTAAATGATAAGGCCAACCCGCCCTTCTCCACGGCAGACAAAATACCCATTAACGGCAAAGGCTTGTCCAGTTGGATAGCGATGGTTGCCCCATTATCCCAGGAACCTTCGATACGAACAATCTCAATTTCATTTTCCTCTTCAAGGTTCTTACTCAGCCGGGCCAGGGCCGGCAGGTCCATGCCGGGTT
>JAUYHV010000222.1 GCA_030689845.1 Dehalococcoidia bacterium | reverse complement strand
CTGCCTGCTTGATTATATCCTCAAGCCCAGTAGGAGCATACGAATATTCATTGACATGAATCATCTGGAATCCTTTGCAACCCTCTTCCCCACACTTACATGGAACAGGGAATAGCCCATTCTCATGCAACCATTCAACAGACACGTTGCTACGTTTAGCATAACCTACCTCAAATTCGTAGATTTTGAGCAGGGCTTTAAGGGCAGGGATGGCGAGGATTATGTTACCAACTTTATCCAGATAGATTTGCTTGATAGGTATAGTTATGTCATACCCTTCCCAGTCATTTCCGTCTAAATAGCACAGTTCCCTTGCAAGGTTCTCTTTAATGTCCATGTTATCCTTTCGTTCCCGGCATTTCCTGGCGCAATACTACCGAATGGCTACCAGGACTATTCTCACGAATAGCGGTTAACTCTATTGATGCGTTCCCAATCTTACTTACCAATGGTAACAGATTATTTTTCAAAAACACCGGTATCCCCGCCTGGTCAGCCGCCTCGACTATTTCGCGCACCCAGGCGATTTTAGGCAATACTGTGGGTTTAGTTTGGGCACCTATGATTATAAGATTGATTTTAGCTCTTTTGAAAGTGTTTACCAGATATGATTTATTCCAGTTGAAACTCCAAGCCAGCAATGGTTCAATGGATAAGTATGTAATTTTGGCGGCCACGGCGGGATATTCAAGTTCTGAGCAAGCTCTCATCAGCATTTCTGTATTCGTAGCCGTAACCCCTACCCAGGCGTTCTTCGGGAATGGGCTAAACTCCGCTAATCTTTGTGGCTGTTTAGTCAGGAATATATGTGTTAATTCAGGATGGCGCTTCACGGCTTCAAAGATAAGCCTTGACCATTCCGGCTTAATCCAATCCCCGAATAAATCCATCGTGCTGCCCCAGAATACCTTTGAACCGGGTTTCATCTTGGGAAGTCCTTGGGCTACCGACCAATCGAACTTTAATTCCGGTTCCCACTTAAACCTCTTGTACATTGCTCTTGCGTAGCAGTAGACACAGGCATGAGGGCACATCCCCTTCACCGGATTGACGGAATAACCTGGTCTACCATCGGTGTCTCTTAACCATTCTATTTTACTTTTTGGCATTTAATCCTCCTGCAGCCAACTGAAAATTCTCTTGCCGTATACCAGCACAGCTATCACGAAGGCCACCAACATTCCAATATTGCTGCCCCAGGCCGCAAACGACCTGCCCCAGGCATCGAAAGGCGCGTATACAAGCTGATGAACCATGAGGATTTGTAGCGCGAGACAATCATCCAGTTCCCAGGTGGTATATTTCGCCTGCCTGGTTGCGAAGTACCACAGCCCGGAAAGAATGAGTGCCGTGCCTATTCCCCCTGCCAGGCCGATGATACTGTCCTGGAAAAAGGTAGGGGTTGCCCCATCCGGGTAGTGGAAGTAGCCGCCGCCACTCCAACTTGTGAAGGTTACATAACCCTCAATGCCGAAAGCCCTGGCCGTGATGAAATGGAATTGCTCGTGTATGCCTGTTACCAGCAGGGTAAACAGGAACAGGCTAAAGATGATAGACAGCAGTTTTTCAATTCTTTTTCTTACCATTTTTTACCACCTTACTAATTTTTTTATAAATAACTTTGGGCTCGCCCCAGAACCACCACTTGTAATACCACTCGATTACACCATTGGGTATATCCGGTGAAAGATAGCCGTAGGCTTTGACTACTTTCCTACGAACCAGCCGGTCGAAAATCTTTTTCAATATCTCCTTCATTTCAATCCTCCTTGTGGAAATTCTTTCCTGTCCACGGTCTCGGCGTTATCCGGCGCTTGGGTACCGGCTTGGGGGTATGTAATGACGCTCTTAACAAGTAGGGTACCGGCCTGACAGCCCCGGGTATCAATCGCCAGCCCGGCATATTTCTCACCAGTCTGCGGGCGCACAGGTCAAAAAACCCAAAATCCGGCAGGGGAAAACTAAACCGATTAACCCCGGACGCTGCCGTGGACGAATAATCATCCGGCTGAGTATATGTTCCCCCGGTCGAAGAGTTTACCAAAGCTACTTTTGTAGACACCATAGCATCGTCCCTATAATTTGATTATTGAACCTGACCAATACCCGGCGGCGCGGCATGAACTTGACTACCTCCACGATAGAGCCCAACGGTATCCGTGAGCCTAATAGCTTTGTCCACTTATCGCCCTTGAAGGTGCGGGTCATGCTTGGCTTCCTTCTTTTCTATAATTCTCCATGGCCCTGTACCTGGCCTGCATTATCTCGTTTTCGTAGGAAGTAAGAAGGGGGTTATATGCTGACTTATAATAAAATTCTTCTAAATAAAACGGTAAAGACCGATATTCCACTCCTGCCCGTAAGGCATAAATGGAGTTTGAGTTTTCCTTTTTTTCCATGGCCTGGATAGCCCTGCCCAGGGCGATTGCCCGGCCTACCCTCTTTGTGAACTGGTCTTGATTGCTACAATGCGAGATACCCCGGACGAACACGCCCCTGCTCACCTCAACCAGGCAAACCGTGGTACGGTGTTCTGCCTTCGGTACACCTAAAGGCAGCCGGTAATAGATAACCTTGTCCTCCAATCCTATTTCCTTTAACTTCTGCTCGTTTCTCATGTTGTTTACCTCCTGTTTTTTAAAATATTATTACCTGTTTTTGCCAACCGGGTTATGATTTTCTTGTGCGGATTACCAGACCCGGGTTATTAAACATTCTGATTCCAGGGATAATCATTTTTCCTTTAGAAGCCCTGACAACAGCGCTAATCATTTTCTCATTAATCGTAAAGTATTCCAGGGGTATGAGTTTAATATCAGTGACTTCCCAATCCCAGTAATCCCGCTTTCCTGCACTCCCCACATCGGTGCGGATTGTCTTTGGAAGTGCCATGGGAACACCAACAGGGGTTGTTTCTACCGTGAACTCCCCGTAGTTAGCCGTTGCCTGCCGCTTTGCCACGTCCAGGGCGTCCCGGTTGAGTTGCTCGGCTTTCTGCCGTTCCTGTTCGATGTAGATGTCGAAGGTTTTCATCTTCTCCCGGGTGATAGTGTCGGCCTCGACAAGCGGAGCAATGTACGCCTTGAAGGAGTTATTGAGTAATTCCAGGTGTTCCTTGAAAGGGCCGATATATTCAGCCCACTTATCAACCAGGCTCTTCTTAATACCTTTCAGTAAAACCAGGTCTTCAGTGGCGGATTTCATATCCTCCACTGTTTTTATTACTCTGGCCTCAGCAAATTGTTTCAGCCGGACACCCTCTTTATAAAAGGCGAGAACTTTCTCATCCCGCTTGGGTTCCACCATGATTATAGCAGTGGGCTGTAATTCCCCCTTACCATCCCCAGTTAAGCTACCATTGGTCTCCATGTTTCCTCCTTTTTATTTTATTAATTACTGGTAATTTATCTCTGCAGCCAGTGGTTGAGGGTGAGAAAATACTGTCGCCCGAATCCCCGGTCTATCGTGCCCTTGTACTGCTCGAAGTTAAACATCGTGGAGTAGTATTCAACACCGGACTCGGTATCCCGGACTATTATCTCTGTGCAGGTCGGGAGAATCTCGTTGTCGAAGGCGTCCGCGTCGATACACCAGGCTGGCGGCTTTTTAAGCATGTGCTTTGAACCCTGTACCACCTTCTCAAACTTCTTCCCGTCGATATGCCCAATAATCTTCTGCCCCCACCAGACTTCGTTTTCATGTCTCATAATGGCTCCTTTATCTCGAGAATATCACACCTGAAACAAGTTCCATCGATATAGAGATGCCCGTAGACCGAGCAGGTCGGCACCAGTTCACCGTTCAGCATCATCTGGCAGGGCGACCTGCCGGGCTTGCCCTCATCCCGGACTGGCATGGGTATGCCGTCCACCACTTCCCGCTTGATGTCCCCCAGGTAAACGAAGCCGTTGACACTCGGCTGCCCCAGCTTCTCTTCCCACTCGATAAACCGGTCGTAATGGTTGGGCAGCTTCTCCAGCACCCGCTTGTAGATTGCAGGCTCATAGAACGGACACCAGGAGCACCCGGATACCCCGTAATCGTCGTAAAGCCGGGACGTAGGCAGCCCCTTTTCCTGCAGGAAGTTAATCACGTCATAATCAGACCACAAAAGTATCGGAAATACATCGAAGCTCTTCTTATGCTCCCCGTCTTCCCGGATAAAAGTCTCCGCGACATCTTTATAGAGTGACCGGCGGCGCTGGCTTTCATACATCCTGACACCTTCGAGTTTATAAAACGTGCCCTTGCCGTAGAGCTTCTGCAGCAGCTTCTTCTCCGGGCGGAGTTTCAGGTCCCGGCAGCACCAGGTGGCCACCAGGCCGGGCCATGTCCTGAACTGCTCGACCCGCTTGAACAGGTTGCCCTTGTGCATGGTAGGATTGCTGATAATGAGCGGTACACCTGCCCCGGCACAAAAGTCTTTTATATACTTGACAAACCCGGCGAATTCGAGCCCGGTTGCCATATAAGCGCAGACGAAATTACTGGTGACCGTCCGGGTAAGCTCCAGGAGAACCATGGAATCACGTCCCCCGCTGAACTGGACAATAAGCGGCCTGTCGGTCTTGGCGGCCACGTCCTCTATAATACCCAGGCTCTGTTCGACCCTTACCCTGAGGAAGAGTCTGTCGATTTCCCCCATCCGTGTCTGTTGGCTCAGTTACCCGGCCTGTGGTCGATATCCTGATTCAGCACGACCTTACCGACCTTATAATCACTGAACCGCGATAGAATCCTGGGCGGTATCGGTGGTATATTGCCATGTGGTTCCACGTCCAGGTTTGTCGTAAGAAAAGTCCTCAGTGGGTTCCCATTCATACTTTCCCTATATCTGAAATCAATTATATCTTCCAGGTGGGTAACTGCCCAGTTAGACAGGCTCTCCGCCTTCATATCGTCAAAAATAAGAACAGGCCACCCCCGGACTATTTCCAGATACCGTTCAATGTCCTTAGAATCAAGGTGATTACGACAATCTGAGAAAAAATCGGCCAGTGTTGATAGCCTGACCGCATCCCCATTAGCTTGCATAGTGAGGGCACATGCCTGGCAAAGATGCGTTTTGCCGCACCCGGTTGACCCATAAATCAGTACGAACGGGTAGGGTGAATCTGGTTCTGCAAATATCCTTGCCGCGTCATAGGCTTCCTGATTCCTTTTAGATAACTGGAAGTTGTCAAAGGTCTGGCTGGGGTTCAGCCCTCTATGCCTGATTACCGCAGGCTGAAACCTATATTTATCCCAACAGACACAGGGTTCCACCTTGCTATAATTTATTCTACCACTCGGAAAAACAGGATGGACGAACCCCAGCCCCTTGCATATTTTGCAGCCAATCGCCCATTCATTTACCTGGTTGAACTCCCCCGGGTCTTCAACCACCTCCGAGTTTTGTGTATTTCTGTGGAATCGCCCCTGGCCCACTATGTTTTTTATCGGCTCCATTACTTGCCTCCTTTTTATCCTTTTTATCCCAACTTAATATCGTGAGATAATGGCTCTTGTATTTAATTCCCTTACTTCCCATATAGCAAGACAGGCTATCAATCTTTTCAAGCGCCTCAGTAATACCAAATTTATGAAGAAGTTTCTGATATTCCTCTTCATTCAAAAGGACGTTTTGTGCTTCTCCGTATTTATCCTTTTTTAATGGGGGTTTTTTTTTGACAGTATTACTATACTTCTTTACTTCTTTACTTCTTCTCTTCTTGTAGGGACCTGCAGGCACAAAAGTTGGGACACTTTGTCCCACGGGCGGGACACTTTGTGAAATTTCTATTTTTTCTATCTGTCCCACGGGCGGGACAGTATTTGTATGTTTTTTAGCTTCTATCTGTCCCACGGGCGGGACAGACTTTCCACTTCCTTGATAATGCTCGTATTTATTGATGTAAAACCCATCGCCATTCATTGTTATTATGCCGCGGTCTAAAAGCTCTTTTTCCTGCCTCCACACGTCAGACCGTGACATACCTAACTCTTTTGCAAGTTGCCTGATTGATAAATCCACGACCCCCGGGGTTTTACTACTCCGGGGGTCGGCAAGGAGAATCGAACCTACGAAAAACTTAAATTGGGCAGGGCTTAATCCTTCCTTCAGGATATTTGAGTGGATTTTAACCCAGCCGTTACTCTTACGCGCCACAACAGACTCCTTTATCCTTAAGGATTTCTATTGTATTCTTGGCCCTGCTACCGCGATGTATGCCTCTGCCGGGGTCATGGAAATGTCCGCCTGGGACGAATAGCCCAGTTCTTTTACCACGTCGGCGGGTTGCAGTTTGAAATCCTCCTTACAGGCTTTATATAGGTCGGCCAGGGACTTGAGGGAAGCCGGGTC
>JAUYHV010000221.1 GCA_030689845.1 Dehalococcoidia bacterium | reverse complement strand
AATGGAGAGACTTGTACAAAGATATTTTATAGAATCCTGGATTCCGACTTTCGTCGGAATGGAAACTATGCGAGTACCCGGGTATACCCCCATGCGCCCTTGGGCGGGTAGGTCTTATAATGTATATTGGACAGAGTAAGGGTGAGTTTACCCACTTGAAATGAAAAAGAGCCATTCTAATTAATCGATAAGGGGTATGGTGACAAGTATTTACCGCTATGAGTGAGATATCAGAGTTTTTAGCTTCCCTCCCATATTTTTCAGGGCTCAGCCCGGAATCCGTAGCCGACCTGGCCAGGGAAACTTTAGAACGGAAGTACAGTCCCGGGGAATTACTGTTTCTTGAAGGTGAGCCCTGCCAGGGCCTTTACATCCTCAAGGCGGGCAGAATACGCATTTTTAAAACCTCGCCCGAGGGAAAAGAGCAGGTGTTAATGATAGTGGGGCCGGGAGGCACTTTCAATGCCGTCCCCGTCTTCGATCATGGACCAAATCCGGCGACGGCATCGGTGGTCGAAGCGGCTGTCGTTTACGTTATCCCGATAGACACTGTTCTCGGGCTCCTGGCGAGCTCCCCGTTTTCAGTGAGTATTTTAAAGTCGTTTGCCGACAGGATCCGCCATTTGACCGCGCTTGTTGAAGACCTTTCTTTCCGGCACGTGGTCAGCCGGACTGCCAAGATGTTGCTGCAATACGCTGTCCCCGATAGTGGAGATGTTAAAGGGCAGTATTATACCCAGCAGGAGATGGCGGCGATGGTGGGTACCGCACGGGATGTAGTCGGTAGGGTCCTCAGAAACCTGGAACGGAGGGGTATCATTAAGATCGACGGCAGGCGAATCGTAATACTGGACATAAAAAAACTTCGGGACGAAATATGACGGGTAAGACAAAAGTCGTATTCAACTATAATCTTATTTTTTATAATTGAAGAAAATGCCAGCGAACACATGAAACGGCTTTTTATGAATAATGCGATACCAGAAATAGATATTATCAAGTGCGACGGCTGCGGGGACTGCATCGGGAGTTGTCCCGGAGGCGCGGTTGCCATTGTTGATGGCAAAGCAACCGTAATCAACGCGGAGTTGTGCACCTATTGTACCGACTGCGAGGAACTCTGCTCTATGGAAGCCATCAGGTGTCCTTTCGAGATTGTAATATCCCTGCATGAACAGGATGAAAAATAAAATAGTTATTAAATAAAAAAGAGGTAAGAGATGGCCGAATCAACCAGCAAAAATGAAAAAAAGATTTGTTGTGTCTGTAACGCTACCAGCGACGAGAAAGTTATCCTCCAGGCGGAGGAGAAGGGCAAGGAGGTAGGTGTTTGCGTGCACTGTCTTCCCATGCTGATTCACGGAGCTCATTGAGTATTTACCGGAGCCGTTTCTGGCGGTAGGCGCCTGTGTCGAAAATAATTCAAAAAGGAAAGGACCGAAATGAGTAAAACGAGCCTGGGTTTTATATTCAGTTCAATGGTTTACCTGGTTCTGGGCATAGCTCTCGGAGTGGTCTTTTTTATCTTCCCCCAGACCCGCGCCTTGCAATCGGTTCACGGACACTTAAACCTGGTGGGTTTTGTAATATTCTTGATATTCGGGGTTGCCTATCATATACTTCCCCGGTTCAGGGGCAGACCACTGTACAGCGAGCGCCTGGCCTGGTGGGGGTTTATCGTTGGGAATGTAGGACTGGTGGGATTGCTGCTCTTTAATACCCTGGCGGCTCTCCATGTGGGCGGCAGCCTCGCAGTATTCCAGGCTGCATTCGGAGGTATCCTGGCTTTATCAATTTACATGTTTATTTTCAACATGTTTAAAACGTTATTTTAGAGAGGCAATGACAGATGTCTACGGCTACGAGATTCAATAAGGACATGAATATTGGTCAGGTAATTGACATGGACCCCAAGGCGGAGAAAGTTATAGAGAAATATTTCGGCAATGGCTGCTTCACCTGTCCCGGAATGCGTGTCGAGTCCATATCTTTTGGAGCTATGATGCATAACCTTGACCCGGAAGTGATTGTAAAAGAGTTAAACGCCCTGGAGTAAATAAACTTAATATCCAGCCGGGCTAAAATAAGAGGGCGGGGTAACATTCACATAGTGTAGTGTCTCTAATATCTCTTTACAATTTTCGGTGCCATTGGTGTCATTCCCGCGAAAGCGGGAATCCAGAGCAACAGACTGGATTCCGGGGCAAGCCCGGAATGACAAAGATTGTAAGGTCATTTATGAGACACTACAATAGCTACAATTTACAAGTATATCGTATCGCCAGGGTGCTCGGTGGATATGAAAAGAAGCAGCCATTCTTTAATCTGCCTGGTGATAAGAAAATTGTGCCTTACGTGTTCTCTGCCGTTTCCCCCAAGCCATTTCGCAAACGTGGCATTTGTCAGCAGGTTACGTATATCGAGAGCGGTGCCCTCGATACTGTAGCTGAGCAACCCGGTCAGACGATTTTTTATCTGGAGGGGTATGCCCCCGACAGCCGAGGCGACTACCGGTTTGCCCTTCCACAACCCTTCGGTAACAGTCAACCCGAACCCCTCTCTGATGGACTTTTGCACAATAATACTGGAAGCCCGCTGCAAGGCGTTTATCTCCAGGTCGCTGCCCGTGGGGACAAGGAGGATGTGAATGTCCGGATTGCCGTCGGCTTTCTCCCTGACTTTGGTCAGAACTTCATCCGATTCAGGGTCATCGGTGGCTGTCCCCCCTGCCAGGATGAGCTGGCAATCTACACTCCGTTTTACCAGGTTAAAAGCGTCAATGACTCCGACGGGATCCTTGAGATAGTCGAAACGGGATACCTGGGTAATTATGGGCTTTTCCGAACGAATACCATACTTGGTAAGTACCTCGTCGATAAAACCCTGTTCGATATCCCTGTTTTTTTCGCTCAGGGGGTCGATGGAAGGAGAGATGAGGAACTGCCTTATGGGTAAATCCTGGGAGAAGTTAGGCGCTGAAAAAACTGCCCCGTCATAATCGTAGACGAAACCCCTTAAAAATTCCCATATTTTTTTATCCGGCCTGGAAACATCAATGTGACACCTCCAGAGCCACTTTTTGCCTATCTCTTTCTTTTTTTCTATAAGGACAATCGGCTGTGGATCATGTACCAGGATAAAGTCACCGGTTAATTCCATTTCCCGGAGGTTGCGGCGGTTGACTTCGATGAAGTAATCCAACTCTTCCTGGCTGATGTCCTGCTGTTTGCCGTGGAGGGCGTTGTGAAATTTCTTGGTTACCCGGAAAAAGCTTTCATCTCCCTTTATAGTATCCCACCTGGAATCTACTCCGAGTTGGTTCATGAGGGGTACTCCCCGGTTCAATATCTCGGCAACTCCGCCGCCGGTAAAAGTGGAGTTAATATTTTGAATCACCCGGGGAGATATGGCTTGGGCCAGGTAGTATAAATCCTCGATAGTACTCCGTCCCACGATGGGGATGTAATCTTCTATCTTAATATTTTTCATTTTTCTACCAGTTGGATCAGGGCCGCTCTCAGACCCTCCAGGGTTAATGAATATGGGTCCAGCAGGGCTATCTGACGGGCGAGTTCGGCGTCATCCAGGTTGTCTTCGATCCATATCGAAAAATCGTTGGCGCCCCGGTGAAGCCTTAATTTTGATTCGAACATATGGAAATAAAGTGAATTGACGGAGACGTGTTTCAGGACTTCTACAAATTCTCTCAGGTCATGCACGATATAGGGAGTGGGGATATTAACACTGATGCACTTGATAAAGTGTAATTCCCTGCCTTCGTGTACCTTCCTGCTGCCATCGTTACTGGAAAGGGACTCTTCCACCAATTTTATTATATTTGCTCTGATGGCCGCCAGCGTCGGGTAATGCATGGGGTCTATAAAAGCTAATTTTTCTCCCAGTTCCTGGTCGCCCACGGCATCGGCTACCCAGAAAGCAAAATCATTAGGCGGTTCCGGAGTCAGGAAGTGGTGCTCCTCTACGAAATTATGCGTATGATAATAAATGACGCTATCCGGCACAACTTTAAGTCCCTGCAGCAATTCATTTAAGTTGCTGCACCTGATACCGGTGACTTCTTTTAGCTGCAGCCTGGTGTGAAAACGAAATGGATTTTTCGCGGTTTTAACGGATTTCCCGTAGTTTTTTATCCCGGAGTTTGATAATTTTCTACTGGGTACGATCAGGCTTGCCCCGTCAAGTCCCTTGATCGAGATATGACTCCTTGTGACGCTGAGGACATACCCTTCCTCACCAGAATCCAGCTTAATATAATCGCCGGCTTGAACAGCTCTGTTGGATAAAAAGCCGGAATGTCGGAAGATTTTTGAGAGAAGGCGACGGACAACGGAAGCCACACCCACTGCTATAACACCTGCGACAACAAAAATATATTTTTTAATAATAAAGCTGATGAAACCATACGTATCACTCTTTTAATATCCAGAATCAGGTTATTTTAGCATAAAAATTTTGGCTCTTTTTCATTTCAAGCGGGTAAACTCATCCTTACTCTATCCAATATACATTATAATCATTCATAATTATTACTGGATTCCGACTTTCGTCGGAATGGGTAAAAGAAGACGCATCAGATGAACCCTTCTTCGTATATGTCTTCATCTATGTACCTTCATTTTTTCTTACCCACTCAGTTTGAGAAGGAACAATTTTTTTGTTACCGTTCTTTAACTCTTTAAAATATCTCCCCATTTCTGCATTACCCTGGCCGCTACAGCCTCGTCAATTTTGATTTCCTGGGGAAACTCGTCCATCCACTCGTAGGGTTTGCAGGCATCGATAATGGCCCTGGAATTCATAAACGCCGTGGCGGGTTTACGGATGATGGGGTCCAGGGGGGTGCTCCATGCTCTCCTGATTATATCGATATCTTTTTCGGGGTCGGAACGGGTACACAGGGCCCATAATACTTCCTGGGTATCGGTGGGATCGATATCCTCATCTACTACTATAACGTAACGTCCCATGTAGGCGCCCACGGTGCTCTGGCTGGCTATCAGTGCCGCCTGTTTTGCATGGCCGGCGTATCTCTGTTTTATGGACAAGGTGATTAACAGCCTGCCGCCCACGTTACTGAGCCAGACGGCCCGTACATCGGGAATACCCGCCTGTATCATTTCGCTGTAAATCACCGTGCTCCTCATTACCGAATGATAGTAAGAGTCTTCGTGGGGAGGTATGGCATTGCAGGAACCCAGCATTACAGGGTTGTTCCTGTGATAAATGCGCTCCACGTTTATTATGGGAGCCGGTCTGCCTTTGCTGGCATAGTACCCTGTCCACTCCCCAAAAGGTCCCTCCTCCCTGAACTCATTGGGAGGACACCAGCCGACGATTACGGCTTCCGCATCCGCGGGTATGGGAAGACCAGTTATGTCCTCCTGGATAACCGGGACGGGACTTCCGGCAATGGCCCCAAGAAGCCCGTACTCGATACCGGGAGAAAACTCCAGACAGCCAACCCTGTAAACCAGGGGATGGTGCCCGATGCTCACCGCAATAGGACAGGGTTTCCCCCGGGCATGCAGTTTTTCGTAATGGATCCGCCCGTGCTTTCCCGGCGACATATGGAAACCCAACGTGTTCTTATCGTGAACCATCACCCTGTATGTTCCAACATTTGTCCAGCCGTCATCGGGGTCTCTGGTTATTATGGCGTCCCCTGTGCCTATATACCTGCCCCCGTCGAGTTCGTTCCATCTGGGTGTGGGAAACTTAAACAGGTCTATATCTTTTCCGCTGTAAACATTTTCCATCACGGGGCCGCTTTTAACTACGGTAGGGAGATTTGCGGATGCCGCACCCTGCCATACAGGAAGTTTCTGTCTTAAAACCTCCAGGAGTTCCAGGGTATTGGAAATAACGGGTAAGCCGAAGGTAATACACAGGGTAACTGGATTCGAAGTCGGAGCCGTTAACAGCCTGAAGCCTTTAGGATAGTCCTTTATTTCATCGAAGATTATCGCGGGACAGTTGTCCTGTTTGGAAAGAAGACTTGTTAGGCAACCGATTTCCAGGTCCCAGTCGGCCCCTTTTATCTCCTTGAGTTGGCCCGCTGCCTGAACCCGGGCTATATAGTCCCTGACATCCCAGTTCATAATATTCCTCCTGAAAAAACCTTCAATTCTTATTTTGTGTGCCGCCCGCCAGGGCCGGCATCAATATTACCTCGCTCCCATCCTTCAAAGGAGTATTTAAGCCCTGCCCGTAAAATATCGGCATGCCGTCGATAACGGCGAGAACCATAAGTTCAGGCGGATCGTACTCCGAATCCATCACCGCCGAAACGAAACGCTGGGGACACGAAGCTTTAATCGCCTCAAGGAGGCTCTTAACGGTAGGCTCTTTTACATCAAGATTGAATTCATGCCTGCCGGCCAGGTCAGGCAGATGCCCGTAGAGTTTAATATTTATCCGCACGTTACCAGAATAGCCCGGGCTATAAAGCCTTTAATCTAAAATGGTTATTGCCATGGTGTGGCAGTTATCGGCGCACAACTTGCAGGTAACGCCGCAGCAGGCAGGCGCGTCGGTGTGCAGGGCGAGCACCTTGCTTCCCTTTTTGCGAAGCCCTGTCGCCCCGGTGGGACATATCAGGACACAATCACCGCAGCCATCGCAAAGTTCATCTTTTAAAACGAAGCGCGACGGTTTCTTCGGGAGTTCCTTTCGCTTCTTGACCTTTGTGTCGAAATCGACTACCAGGTCTTTAATTAACTTAAACTTGGGATGTGGTTCGATTACCATGGTCTTTTCAGCGCTTTTGCGGCAGCCGAGGACAACCTTGCCGTTTACTACGAAATTGCAGACGCCGCACCAGGCATGGGTACACCCTTCCCTGTAACTTATACCGCTGTCCAGGTTCTGGTAGATATAGTCCAGGACACCCAGGACGGTGTTCCCCTTATAGGGAACTTTGTATTTATCAAAGCGGGGCTCCTTGTTCTGAGTAGGGTCGAAACGATATATCGAAACGTTAGCTAATTCAGCAACTGACATTTATCTTATTTCCTCCTTAGTTTGGCTTAACATAGGGAAAAGTTACTTTTTCAGTCTTTAAAACCGGCTTGCCGCCTTTTCTCGTGACCACCGTCCGTTTTAACCATGCATTATCCGCATTGGGGAAATCATCCCTTTCATGGAGTCCCCTGGTCTCCTGTCTTTGTCCTGCGGAAATACACATTATTTCACCCACATCCAGCATGTTGGCCACTTCCAGGGCATCGGTCCATTCTTTGTTTTGAATACCGTTTTTATTTTTCGTGGCAAGCTTGGGAAGGGCATTCTTCTTTAAATCTCTCAGTTCAGCCAGGGCCGTTTCCAGGCCCTTTTCCGTCCGGGAATACATGGTGTATTTTGACATGATGCCCTTTAACTGTTTTTTTACTTCGATGGGACTTGCTCCGCTTTTCCGTCCCAGGGCGGCTTTCAATCCGGCAACCTGTTCCGCTGTCACTTTTACCTTTGGCATACTAACCTTTTTAGCCCTGGCTGCCGCTTCCCTGCCGGCAATATAGCCCTGGCCCATGCAGAATGGCAATGCCGTTCCCGGCAGCCTGTCGGCCCCATCCTTGCTTCCTGAACCGGCTTCTCCCACGGCAAATAAGCCTTCCAGGTTTGTCTGGTACTTGGGGTCGAGCCTCGCGCCACCCTGCACATAGTGCGCTCCTGGAGCTACTTCCCAGCCGTCGTAGACCAGGTCTATTCCGGCTTCGTCCAGGTACTCCTTGAAATACATTTTCCCAACCGCCTCCAGGGCCTCTTTCAGGAGATTGCGGGGAAGATGACGGAACGTCAGGTAGCAGCCGCCCCGGGGCGAACCCCTTCCCTCTATTATCTCCCGCCAGATGGCCCGGGAAAGTTTTTCCCTGGTGGTCCAGTCTTTATCTCCCGGGTTATACCTTTCCATAAACCGCTCGCCCTTCTGGTTATAGAATATTCCATGCAGGTTTATGTAAAGGTCCCAGCAATAATTTGGAACTCCTTTCAAAGCCAGGGGCCAAACCGCGACGGTGGGTAGGAATTGCACAAATTCCATGTCAACCATTTCCACGCCTGCCCGGTACATAGCCGCATGGCCGTCCCCGGTTAAGGTGGGATTGGCTGAAGTAAACTCGTAACAGCCCATAAAGCCGCCGGTGGCCATTATCACTGACTTGGCGGCAAAAGCTATAGGCTCACCTGTGTTAAGGTCGACGCCGTACGCCCCCTTTACCACACCATCTTCGCAGATAAGTTCCTGGATAAAACAGTCTTCAACTGTTTTGATTTTACTTGTTTTTACCTTATGCTCGAAGACCCGTTTATATTCATATCCGGTCATCCTCCCGTCGTAGCCTTCCAGCTTCGGGTGTCGCGGATATGTGTGGCCGGGCATGTGGTAAGGGTCGATGTAAGTGTCACCTTTTTTTAGGTATTTTATGCCCCATTCTTCCATGTCCTTCAATGAA
>JAUYHV010000219.1 GCA_030689845.1 Dehalococcoidia bacterium | reverse complement strand
GCGTCAAATTCAAAACCACATTATAATAAGCAGTCCAACCAGGACCGCTCTGAACATGAGTGCCTGACCAGGTACCTCTCAAATCCATCGGTTGAGATGCCGTTTGTGTTGGTGTAGATGTGGCCGTGTTAGCCGCTGTTGTCGGGATGGTGGTGCTACCTGCAGAGCCCACAGAAACGACAAATTGACCTTTTATCCGGTATTTGATTCCAAAGGCGTCAAAGCCACCCTGAAAGGTCCCCGTTATCTTACCACCCGACACTGTGCCGGTGAATTCGTGTACCAGGTCGGCATGTCCAGGCACGGGAACCATTACGGGAAAATCTTCATGAATTGTGAAAGTAACTTTTGAACCATCCTTTACCTCGCCATTAAGGATTACCTCTTTACCTACCAAGTCTGCCGGTCTTCCCTGGGACACGTCTTTTCCCGTGCCTTGCAGAGTCGTGTTTTCTTTCTTTACCGTAATTATAAAGTCTCGACCAAAGACCCCGCTACCACTCGCCCCGTCATTAGCTTCGAAAGATCCCCCGGAGTTTATTGTCCATGTCCCGGTCAGGTTTGTTTTTTTCGTACAACCAATGGCAGAACCGGCGATAACTAGAGCCACCAGGGTGAGTGTAATAACGAAAATTGCTTTCTTCATTCCGGTCTCCTCTGTGTAAATTAAATAACTCCTCCTATCATACCCTAATTATTTATCGATTGCATTATTTCAGGGCATCTAGAGCCTACTCCTGAACAGCCGGGAAGATAGCCTCGGAGCCTGCTGAGACTAGTCAAGCACAAACCATGCGTATTTCGGAATCGATCAACTAAAGTCTATCTTCGGGAAATCTTAAGATTGAGGTAACAAAATACTTGATTGTTCAACCTGGGAATCTCCTCAATAAAACGCTGGCTATACTGGATGGACTATTAGTAACGTCTACTTAAGCAGTACTGGTACGGAAACGCCATATAGCTATGATGCCGAAAAGTGCAGTGAAGCCTATGAGGGCTAACATCTCCGGAACTGCGGCACCGAAGTCGGCTCCGAAGACCATCAATTTGTTAAAGCCGGTGTTTGCCCATCCGTGGGGGGGGGGTATCCTGGCTATTGTCTGCATCCATTTAGGGAGGATAAACAGCGGCCACCAGCAGCCCCCGAGGGGTACCAGAACCAGAGAAGCGAGCACAGCTATTGAGCCGGCACTACGCTGGGTCTTGGATAGGGTGGCCAGCATGATAGCAAAGGCTGAGGACATGATTACCATCAGTATAGAGAGGAGGATAACGGCAACTGGAGACCGTCCCAGGTCTATATTGAATACTAGAATCCCTACCGCCCAGAATATCAATAACTGAATCAGTCCTTTCGCCGCCGTGCCAGTAAATATACCCCCCAGAATGGATTCTCGTCTTACTGAACCGGTCAGTAGTCGTTCCAGAGTATTATTATGGCACCTATCTTGTTTTACCTCCAAGACCTGTGAACTGACCCCAATGATTATTGTAGTTTCCATCATTGGCAACAGGGAACAACTCTAAGCGAGTCGCCAATCCGCAAAACCAGCACGCTTACGATCCTATGCTCAGCCGGAAATCATATTGCCGGACTGTCTCTTCCGCCAGTTTTACCTTCTCTGGACTGAGACCGCAGTTTGCCCATTGTCCGACTTCCATTGAAGCATCACAGAATCCCTTGAAACTCTCAAAACCTTTTATCGCCTTGTTCATAGTGCTGTCCAGGCTATTCCCACCTAGAAGGATACAGCAATCTACCCTATCTGAGAGTTCTTCGGTCTGGGCAATCTGGAACTCGCTAGCTCGCAATCCGGGAAAATGCTTCACATTCCACCCCTGGAACTCTTGGGAAACACCGTTGGCCGGGAACATATGGCCTAGTCGTTGGGGAATACTTAAGAGCAAACAGGAGAAGGTCACCCGTGACGGTTCCAGTGGTGCAAGAGGTACCACCAGGGCGCTATCCAGGACATTGGTCAGACTTCCGAAAATGTTCACGCTCCTACCCATCGCCAGGCAGGGAATAACTGCCTGAATTCCCAGACCCGTCAGCGTTTTGCTGATGGGTATGAGGCTGGTGTGTGTGAAGGTAACCCCCAGTAACTTTAGAAAAGCTGTCACAATGGATTCCATTTTTAGTTCGCTGCCTCCCTTACCCACGCCCCTTGTTTGTCGTAGCCGGTCATGGTCCAATAGTACCAGCATCTCAGTCAAAGGTATATTGTCGACGGCCAGGAGCTTTGAAACGCCATAATAAGCGTTAAAATGGGCCTGGGGAGGCTCATTTGCCGAGGGTAAGACCGAAATGGCGATAGTTGTGGATTTAGAATTTATCCGTTTGCAGGCGGCCACAATTTGGGGCCCCAGGCCACTCCCGGTGCCGCCACCCAATGCCGAAACAAAAAACAATATCTGATTTTCATCCGGCTCGCGGCAACCGGACCGGTAAAGTTGATCGACCAGGCCATCATCTCTGGCCGCAGCCATTTCACCCAGGCCGCAGAATACCGCGCTGCCCGTGTTAATAGAACCCACGCTGTAGGTAATTATGGAAGAGTTTCCCTCGCTTATTCGGGATAAATCCTCGGTTGAAGAGTCCAGATAGCAGAAAGATATCCTCGGTGAAGTGGGAGTCAAGTTCTGTAATTGGCGGACAGTAGCACAGCCATGTCCGCCAATTCCGTAATAAACGGTAGCCACCTTTGGTCTGGCAAAGACGGATTTCTTGGACAGGAGTTGCTTCAGCTTGTCGATTTCTTCCCTGTAGTCAATTATGGGGAGGTGGCAGGTAGTACACTCCCGAGCGTTGTCGATATTAGCATGTTTATTTATACACAAGCTCATTCTTTTGCCAGCCTTGGTTCCATCGGATTGGTGGCTTGCTGCCTGCTAAAAAAGCCACTGATGTATAGGTCCAGTTGGTCATTGTTGCGCCGGAGCAGGTCGCTATTCCCGGTCTCTACCGCCTGCCGAAGTTGCTTGATGTACTCATTCAAGTCGACTGAGAAGAGTGGATTGACGATCCTGGTAACTCGTTCGAGTCTATCTATCTCAACCCTGGTGCCGTCTTTGTTTGCTGTGTCATAATCCAAAAGAGTTTCATTGTAAGTCGCGCAAAAGAGGACCAGGTAAGGGAGATGCCGCCAACTCGGTGTGATAACGTCATTTGTGTCCCCCCATTCCCAACCCGGAATCTTGGGCTTAGCCGTATCTAGAAATTCAACCAACCTCCCCAGAGTTTCGGCGCATTCGGTGACGACTTGCTCGCCCTCCCTGGCTGCCAACGCCTTATCAAGCGTTCCAAATAAGGGCATCTCAGCAACGTCCACTTTGGTAACAATACCAGCTAGTTCATCCCGGGCCGCCTGGAAGCTACTGGAGGCTTTTTCCCAATCCTCTATCCGGATATCCATAATAATCCGGTACAGGCCCTGGGTTACCTGCCACAATTGTCCGCCAACGGACGAAATAAGCGCATGATAGGCCTGGAACGCTTGCTGCTTCTTTCGTTCAGCTTCGTCCCTCGTTTTTCTTTCCGCCTCCTCCCGGTCTCTCCTTTCCCGGTCCCTTTGGTCCCGGCAACTTTCGAAAAGACTGTTTATCTTCTCGAAGGCCTGGCGGACGTCGCTGGAATGGGTCAACACCAATCTATCGCTTATGGCAGCATTCCCCAGTTGAGATTCAACCACAATCTCATTGGCGTCAGCGTTTAAGTGCACAGCGGTTATACTGGGTATTTGGAGTTCCCACGTAACGACCTGTTTTACCCAGAGTTTCTTCGTCACGAGTTGGAGCGATTTATTGGTTACATGAAGCTGCGCTTTTTTGACATCCTTCCACGAGACATCCTTTGCCCGGTAATCAATTGGTGTGCGAACAATTCCGGTTTTGTTATCGTTCATTTTCTAGTCTAACACTTAAACCCTTAGTAGTGGCGTTCAGGGTAACCTCGCTGTATCGCTTCTCATAGTACAGCTTCAAATAACGAAGGGCGAAAACCGAACGGACGGGAAGGTCCTTGTCTTCAGCACAGCCTCTTTCCTGAAGTATTTGGTCCAGAAGATATTCGATATTAACGTAATTGATCAAGAATTCCAATGTGGAAGCGTATTGATCCATAAGCACAGCATTGCTTCCGATAGCCTTTTCAATGTTTTCGATAGTCGCCACCCGGGTTTCCAAATTCTGTTTCCCCGATTTTCCGTCCAGCTTTGCAATCGACTCTTCGGTTTCTGAAAGGGCATAAGGTTCCTTGCCCCAGCTATGGCCCCGTGGCACCCTAACCTCTATGTCCTTCTCCAGTTCGGATATTTTGGCAGCTACCCAGGAGAAAACCGAATGAGACAACTCAGCAAGCCGTTTTCCCTGGCTGACGATCCGGGATAATTGGGCAAAGGTTTTCTCGTTTGCATCTGCCTGACGCAAGTCACCTATCTGGGAGACGATATCATTAAGGTGCATGATGCCCTGCTCGTCCCCCATAACGTCAAGCTTGGGCAAGAGCGCATCGGAAAGAATAGTCTTCAGTCCCGTGCTGGCGTCGTCGATTCTCTGAGAAAAACTGGCTGTGGGGGCTCGTATGTTTCGTTCCATGGCAGCCAGCACAGTTAATAAAGTATCGACTGCATCCTCACAATGTCCCTGGTTCAAGTAATTACGGGCGATTTCCACCCCTCCTGTCATCAAGGTACTGTCTATTTCTGTCACGATTACCTGGACGATTGCGTCACACTCTTTCATCAAAACCTGAGCCAGTTGTCCCAGCTTTTCGTTGAGGTTCTCCTGCTCTTTCAAGATGCCCTCGTAACCGGATGACATTGCTTCGGTGGCCGTTGCCTCCAATGTGATATCTCCAACCGGGACGCTAAGGGCACCTGGTGACCACCGCGTCGCTGATACCGATGTACCGGCCTCGGAAATCGGGTCTCCGGACGGGAAGCCAATTTCATTGGACTGCTGCAGATAATCATTGTACCTCAGGCGGCCTTCGGTGTAATACCGGGTAAGTTTTCGCAGAGTTTCTTGAAATGCATTATTGATCTGGACTTCAAGGTCCTTTAATACTTTGAGTTTCCTCTGCAAAGTGGTTAGATCCATGTGTTCGATGGAACTGACGAAAGACAGCTCCTGGCTGCATTTGGCCACAAGAGCCTGCTCAGAACTAAGACCCAGCTTTGTGCTCCTGGTCCTGGTGGATTCGAGTCTTGCTTTGAGGGCATCATTCTTCTCCGTAATGGAAGGGAGCAACTCGGACAACTCCTCTCTCAAGGTGATTAGCTGGTCCCGGCGCCTGAGCCATAGTTCGGTTGCCGAGCCCATGCCGCCGACAACCACTGTCCCTAGCAATAACCCCCCAAGTGCTGAACCATCCAATCCCGTGAAATAGCCAAAAGAAGGCTTCAACGTTTCCAGGAGCAAAAGGAATACGCCACTTGCTATTAATAACGATGCAATTGGCGCTGCAAGGCGAAGATGAGGGATTCGTATTTCTCTACTGGTCATCCAGTTAAAAACAGAACGGAGGGCAAAGGCAATCGATACGCTCATAGCGATGACAACGGCTAGGATTATGCCCAACAGGCGGCTACCGTAGTCCGTAAAGCCGATAGGCAAGTAGACGGTGAGATTGTGCCATATGATCTTATTGGTACCGACTTCCTTTACTAGGGCTGAAACCATGTCTCCGACTTCTACCAGAGAAACAGGCTCCTTTGCCTGATAGTTGACCTGTTGAAACAAGGGAACTACACTTTCGTGTGAGCTAATTGAGAGGTTGTTAGTGAGAAGAGGCAGGTACAACAACAGGAACAACATCAGCGAAATGGTACTGCCAACCTTTTGACCCTTGGCCCTGAAAATGGTGACACCCATGATAACTGGTAACGACAAGAAGTAGAAAGGAGTGAGGGTGAGCATACCGGCAATAACGCCGGCGGCAGCGCCCGTAGCTGCACCTGGAGAGTCGCTGACAGCAGAAAGAATTATATAAAAAATAGCCATTCCTACAAAAACTAGGACCGGAAGCCCGAGTTGGTACACATATCCAACCAAAGAGGCAAAGAGCATGATCGCTATCGCTTGAGGCGGCTTTCCGAAAGCTAGGGCGGCCAGTCCTGCGGCTCCGATAATGCAGACAACCGGCGGGAAGAAGGGGACTGACAACAGCACGACCACTGAAGCGATAAACACGGCCACAGAAGCCAGCAGTTTCTGCAAGTTCGCCCTCAAAAGGTTTTCTCTGCCTCTGAGGTCCAAGCTTCCATCACTAGTTCCGGAACCCGGGGACAACTGCATATTTGCTCTAACCTTTTTTAGGGCTTTCTTTCTCGATAGCCCTGATTAATTCTGCAGCGATGTTATCGTCAAAAGATAGGTAGTCACCCGGCTGCAAACCTTGCTCAAGCAGAAAGGAATGGGCCAGTTTCTTGTCCTCAGGAGACGTGTACTCATAGGCTTGCTTTAGCTCCTGGTACTCACGGAGGTGGTAGGGCGAGGCCCGGGCAGCCACGAGCAGAAAACGCATTGTCCAGGGACTGCCAGAGACAATGTGTCGTATGGAAAGACTCCTGCTCACGTCATGTTTTATGTATGATGCCAGAGCAGCTTTGACATCCTCTTCCATTTCTATCCTCCAAATTCCCTCGGGCACCCAGGCAACGAACCACATAAGTTCAGTACGGTATTCTGAAGTCAGACCCAGAGCGTCGGGCGCCTTGAATAAATTCACCACGCTGGACAAGTAGTTTCGCAAATGTTTATGGTCCAGGATGTCTTTGAGAATATTCTCCTGACTGAGAGCCCTTTCTTCCCCTTTCAATATTTTTTGCATGATTTTGAGCTGTTCTCCCTCGGTTAACTCCCCCGTGCGCTCGTAATACCCCTTGTCTCTGGCCAGCTCATCTTGCCTGCGGTAATAACTATCGGTCATCTCGATTATCTCAGGCAGCAGTCTCCGGTACTCGGAATTCACTTCATATTTCTGAGCGATCTTTTCATACTCTTTCTTCTTCATCTGGATCTTGAGCAGTTCAGCCCTCGCTATACCAATATCCTCTTTTAGAGAACTGAGACGCCGGTCTATTTCTTGCAGATTACTTTGGAGGAGCCTGTACTTTCCCGAAGAGAAAAAGCGGTTTACCCGGCTCAGTTCTTTTTCCGACTCTTTTTTCTCCCCTTCTGCCGCAAGACTCATTTCTTCTTTCTGTCGACAAAGGTCTTCCGCAACCCTTAGTTTTTCGTCAAGGGCCCGGCGCATCCGGCGGCAACCGGTCAGGTATTCATCGATATTTTTTATTTCTGTGTGTAAGGGAAAGAACATCGATGAAATGAACGAAGAGATGATAACCATTTCGGGATTCAGAATCTCTTTGATTTTGGCCAGCGATTGCTCCCTGAATTCTGTCTGTTCTGATGTCTCCAGCAACCGGTAAAGGCGGTCGGCGAGCTTCTTGGCTTCCATAAAGCGACGCAAGGCCCCGAGATAATCGAGAAGGAACTCAGAGATCTCGGCTACTTCCCGGAGAAGTTCAGATTGTTTGCGGGTGAGTTGAACGGCAGCCTCAAGGTCCTCACGGATCCCAATAAGGATTTCGGGGGCCTCCGCTCTGAACTCGAAGTGTTTCCGAGGCAATTCGATGATATCATCGTAGAGACGATCCAGGGATTTTCCAATCCGGTGCTCAACAGTTCCCTCGTGGGCGTCCAACCTTACGGCTTTGACTGGTTTGTACAGTTCGTCCACTTCGCTCTTGATGACGTCATGGACTCCAGTTATTTGCATTACGAAATCAGCATCTATAGTATGTTCTTCATAAATGAAGTCTTTCAAGACCTCGTCAAATTTTGAAATTTCATAGCGTCCCCGTTGTATGAGCCATTTTCTATAGATGTCGGCTAATTCAGCGTAGCATGAGCCCAGAATGCGAAACACCCCTCCCGTCTCGGCCACGTTTTCACCGCCGTAGATCTCTTTCTTGTGTCTTTTCAACATCATCATTTTGTTGAGCTTTTCCAAATAGCTCTTGGTCAGGTCAATATATTCCTGGATCGGGTAGGAAACCAGGACAGTGCTCAAAGTATGGACCCACTTATCCCCGACATCCAGAGCCGGCCGGAGCTGCCCCAGAAGGTCCTGTAGATCAAAATTAAGACAATTAATCAGAATATCGCCAAGGGCTTGGTCCATAGTCTTTTGGGCGTACTTCAGCCCCTTACCCTGCCTCAGGGGAAGGGCAAGGGGTATGAAGAAAAACCCCTCGTATGGACAGGTGTAAGCTTCGCCATATTTGGTGATCAAAGAACTGTTGGTGATCCTGTTTAGAACCGCGCCATGTTCGATTAGCGCGGCAAACGCAGGGGCGCCTTTGGCCGGTGGATCGTCGGAGGAGCAGGGCAGAACGCAGACGCCTACAATAGGGACTCCCCTGCCAATAAACTTTTTCAAGTCGCGGGTGAAGTCCAGGGCCATTCCACTCCCTGAACCTCCGCCAAGTCCGTAAATTACAAATATCACCGGGACGTTCGTAGAAACAACGACTTCCAAGAACATGGAAACGGGATCCTGGGTGACGCGCAACACGTAGTGATTCTGGCCATAAATGGCCTTAGATAGGGCGCGTCGTCTGCCGACTCCGCCGGCTAGTTCGGGGATCTCGGTTATCGAGGACAGCCAGGGGCGATAGTTATCGGGAAAGGTGCAATTCTGGTTTCTGGAGTATTGAGGATATTGTCTGACGAAGTCAAACAGGCCCTCCGGTTTGGTATCTTTGAAGGATTTAGCCACCACTGAGAGCTTATCTCGAGAAATACTGTTGGCCCGCATCTTCTGCTGAAGATCATTGTAGACGCTGTTGAGATTGTCTATTTGAGAACTGGCGACATCCAGGGCAAGACAAGACAGTCGCACGCCCTCTGTCTTTAACAACGGGAGTATAAAGTCGGTGTTCCCCAATATGGAAGTTATAACATCGGTTCCGGTACCACCCAGACCGACGAAATGAGGCGTATAATCCCTAGACATCTATTTTCTTTTCCCCATCATTAAATAAACAATTTGGCAATTCGGCCCTAATACAGACGGGTTTTGCCCCAGAACAGTCTCATTTCGAAAGCGGAAAGTCGAAGATACCAAGCCAATATCCCGTTGGCCCTCCAGTCAACTGTCTGGGACTGGGACTTAAGACAAGGATACCGAGAATCCTGCTCTTGTAAGGTCGCGCACTGGACTGATGTTTATTATAACAAAAGTGTCAATGACTTGCCTACCTTGCGCATTGACTTACAATAAAAGTTACCAAAAGGATAGTAGTTGCGTCAAAATTAAAGTTACCGAAGGAGGTAACAGTGGCAAGACGCAGCATATTGGAATACGCGGAAGCACAAAGGGATCGATATTTTAGGGCACGTCAATATACATAGGGTATTTATTCCCTCCTCTGGTTTTTTTGTTTTCTTTTCAAACCTATTTTACCAGATTGGATTGGGGTAAATACCCTTTTTTATTACTTTTTTCCGTGCCTATTTAGGAGTTTCGCGGGAAGCTCAGGGGGAACATGCTTGACAGGAGAATTATGGGAGGTTATGATATTTGAACGACGATATTTGCGGTCTTGATGGTAATAAATCATAAAAAATTTATAAATAGGAAGGAATAACTAAGAATGAAAAAAATAATACACCTCATGTTACTCTTCACTCTGTTATTGACCCTGGCAGCGGCCTGCACTCCCAAGGCAACACCGGCTCCGACCAGACCGCCTGCTACCGCCGTAGCGCCTACCGCTACCAAAGCGCCGGAGGTCCCGGCTTGGCAGAAGAAGTGGGATGAAACCCTGGTAGCGGCAAAAAAGGAAGGGTCGCTCACGATATACGGAGAACTTGTTCCTGAATTAAGAGACGACCTTATTAAAGCATTTAACAGCAAGTACGGGATATCACTTGATGTTATCGTAGGTAAATCCAATGAGATGGCCGCCCGGTGGGATAGGGAGAACACTGCTGGAATACACGCAGTTGATATATTCCATATGGGTGGAGGCACTTCTATTTTGACCATGAAACCCAAAGGCGCCTACCAGCCCATGGAACCTTTCTTTATCCTTCCCGAGGTAACCGACCCGAAGGGATGGCGCGACGGCAAAGTTGACTTTCTGGATGCAGATAAAATGGTAGTTCCCCTGATTGCCGGTTGGACTTCCTACACTGCCCGGAACACCGATTTGGTGCCGCAGGATGTTAACAGCTACAAGGACCTGCTTAAGCCGGAATGGAAGGGCAAGATCCTTCTTTATGATCCCTTCATACCCGGAGCCGCAGCCGGCTGGGCCACCTTTATGCTGACCACTGCTTTTCCCGGAGGGCTTGCAGAAGGCACCCAGTTTTTGAAAGACCTTGCCGCTACCGATCCTGACCGCACCAGGGATGTCCGCCTCCAGGTTGAACAGGTTGCCAAGGGTAAATATGCCATTGGTCTCGGCGCGCAGCACGCTTCAGTAAGCGACTTCAAAGAGAAGGGCGCTCCCATTACAATCAACCGCTTCAAAGAGGGCGGGAACATCAACCCCGGTTCCGGATGTATGGAGGTCGCCGCCAACGCACCTCACCCCAACGCTGCCGCGGTTTACGTAAACTTTATTCTCGGCAAAGAAGGCCAGAAGATTATCGCCAAGGGATTTGGCGCCCCCCCTGCCCGTATGGATGTCTCCATAGAAGGACTGGGTATAGACGAAACCAAAATAGCCCGGCCCCAGGATAAAGCCGCTATTACCGATGAGGAATTCTACAAAATGCAGGGTAAAGCTATGGCCATTGCCAAGGAGATTTGGGGCATAAAGTAACCTGCCTGGTACAAGGGAGAACCCTCTTATTATCATGACCTCCCTTAAAAAACCTGAATAAAAAAACTGAACAAGGGACTCGCCAATCCTGGTAATCCGGGAAGGGTTGAGTCCCTTGTCATATGGGGTATAATATCCCATTGATTTGGAAGGAGGAATATGAGCAAAGTACGAGTAGCCGTAGTAGGCGGGGGGTTTGCGGGTATAGCCGCGGCGATTTCAGCAAAGAAGGCAGGCGCCGATGTTGTTCTTTTTGAAAAAACGGACATGCTTGCAGGGTCGGGACTGAGGGCGGGCAGGATGAATTTCAACGGTAAACTGGTTGCTGCCGAAGAGGCCAAGGCGCTGGGTGGGGGTGATGTTTTTGAAGCGCTGGAATCTATCCTGTTACACAGGGGTAATATTGTGGACGAGCTTCACGGGTATATCTACGATACCTCAAAGGTAGATACCGTAATGCAGAGGCTGGTAAATGAAGCCGGGGTAGAATTACGCATAGAAAGCAGGGTTGATGATGTAGAGAATACCGGGGGCGTTATTAAGTCAATAAGGGTTAATAAAAAGGAAAAAGTAAAAGCCGATGTTTTTATAGACTCTCCGGGAACATCCGGCGGCATGAACATATGCAAACGTTACGGCCAGGGCTGTATCATGTGTATTTGCTACAGGTGTCCCGCTTACGGGGACAGGTTTAGCATTGCCACAAAAGCCGGGGCGCCTTCGTACAACCGCGTCCGGCCGGACGGAACGCCCGGGGCGGTAGGGTCTGCCGTCCTGATAAACAAGACCACCCTCGCTCCGGACCTCCTTCGACGCATGGAAAAGGAAGGTGCGATCGGTATTCCCTTGCCTAAAGAGCTTATTGATTACTCCAAAGAAAAAATGATCGGCGGAGTCCGCAGCCGGCGCCAGATGGAGTATATAAACCTGGTGGACATAGGTTCTACAGCGAAATGCGTGGGCCTGGGGTATTTTAACCTGAGGCAACTGAGGTCCATTCCGGGATTTGAATATGCCCAGTACGATGAACCCATGGCAGGGGGGAAATTTAACAAGATAAGCAAGGTGGATATGTGTGCACGGGACAACAGCCTTAAAGTTGAGGGGTTTAATAACCTCTTCGCCGCCGGTGAGAAGTGCGGCCCCGGTACCGGTATCGGCGAGTGTATTTTGTCCGGGTTTGTCGCGGGGCATAATGCCGTCCGGGTTGCTGCCGGGAAGGCTCCTGTTATATTGCCGCGGGAAACGGTTTCCGGAGATTTTATCGCCTATACAGGGGAAAAGATGAAGACGCCGGGGGGGTTGAACCAGGGATACTCCTTTGGTATGGGAGAGTTTTTTGAAAGGATGAAAGACCAGGGGGTATATACCACTGATGTGGCTGCAATTCACAAAAAAATCAACGGCCTCCAACTGAAGGGTGTATTCGCAAAAAAAGTTACATAACTGAATAAAGGGGTAAATTTACCATGGTTTCAACGACCCTCAGGGGCTGGCTCCAGGAAATAGAAAATATGGGCGAACTCCAGGTAATTGAAGGCGCTGATTGGGACCTGGAAATCGGGGGCCTGTCTGAAAAAAACATCAGGAGGCACAATGCCCCCGCTCTCTTTTTTAAAAAGATTAAAGATTATCCCGGTGAGTACGGGATCGTTACCTGTTCCCTCACCAGCCCCGGCCGTTTTGCCCATACCTTTCATCTTCCCGTCAGGGACACCTGGCGGGACCTCCTGGAAATTGTCCGGGAAAAATACAGGACCTGGCAGAAGGGACTTGATGAATATGCCCCCGTTGAAGTAAAAGACGGCGAGGTCATGGAAAACGTTAGTTCCGGCGAGAACGTTAACCTTTACGAATTTCCGGCTCCCCGGTGGCACGAGCTTGACGGTGGAAGGTATATTGGGACCGGCTGCTCCATAATTACGCGGGACCCTGATACTAAAGAGATAAACCTGGGCACCTACCGCACCATGCTTCATGACAAAAATACCGTGGGGCTGCACGTAACACCGGGAAGGCACGCTCGAAACCAGTACGAAAAATATTATCTTAAGGGTGAGAAAGCCCCTGTCGCCATTTGCCTTGGGCAGCACCCTTTATTGTTTGCCAGTTCAGCCAGCGAGGTCCCCCACGAACCAAGGTCGGAATATCATTTTGCCGGAGCTGTCAGGGGCGAACCCGTAAAAGTCATCAGGGAGGAAATAACGGGATTGCTGGTGCCCGCTGAGGCTGAAATCGTGATTGCCGGGTGGAGCCCTCCCGGAAAAGTGAGGAAGGAAGGGCCGTTCGGGGAATTTACCGGATATTACAGCGGCGCTGAAGATACACCCCAGCCGTTTATTAATATCGAAAGGGTTTATTACCGCAGCAACCCCATAATGGTTGGTGTTCCACCTAACCGTCCACCTGATGAACGCAGTCATTTTATGGACCTGATAAGGGCTGCGAGATTGTATAACGACCTGATTGCCGCCGGCGTCCCCGATGTCAAAGGGGTTTGGTTCAGCGATGTAGGCCGGCAGTTGCTGCTTGTTATATCCATCAAGCAAAGATACGCGGGACATGCCCGGCAGGCCCTGCTGGCATCGTGCCTCGGTTATACGTTTGGAAGGTACATTATGGTGGTGGACGAGGACATAGACCCGTCAAATACCGACGAAGTTCTCTGGGCTTTATGTACCCGGACTGATCCGGCAAGGGATATAGACATTTTAAGGGAAATGCGGAGCATAGCCCTGGACCCCGTCGTCCCGAAGCCGGTGGATTCCCCGTTTACTTCCCGCGCTCTGATAAATGCCTGTAAACCATACGAGTGGAAGGACAGGTTTCCCGGAGCCATAAAAATGAGCAGGGAACTGGAAGAAAAAACAAGGCAAAAGTGGGGAAAAACTCTTAATTTATGATTTTCGGGGAGCTAACCGCGGCAAATATACCAAAAATCATGAATGTTTATTGGTAAAAAAACGGGAGCCTTCCGTTTTTAGCTTTAATTTAAGAAAATTTGCAATTGCCAACCGTTTCAGGATATTGTACACTTACTCCAAAAGGTGTTAGTGAGCACAAAAAGAAAGGAGGCCGCCATTGCCGAAGATCAAATATGCGAAGTATATGGTTGATTTCACACCTCAGACGGAATGGAGTGAAGGGACGGGGTGGTTTCTTATCACTGCGTTTTTTACCGGGGGAATTGCAGGGGGGTTGTATTTACTTTCCCTGCAGCAACATTTCTGGTTGGGAGCCGTAATCGCCTACGGCATTGTGCTGTTAATTAAGTTTCCTGCCCATTTGCTTTTTCTGGGTCATCCTTTCAGGTTCTGGAGGTTAGTCTGGCGGCCCCAGTCTTCCTGGTTATCGCGGACCATGATTTCCGAACTGATGTTCAGCGTTTTCCCGTTTCTTCAACTGCTGGCCTGGACAGTAGAAAAGTATCCGGCCTTGAACACATGGCTCGGCTGGCTACCATGGTCCGGCTTCAACCCGGTCATAGTAGGAATTGCCGCCTTTTCAGCCTTCGTGATGATAATAGGCACTGGCTTCATTATCGCCGGAGGAATGGGCATTCAGGCATGGAATACTACTCTGGTACCTTTTTTGATGCTGAGTTATTCATTCCTCGGCGGAACGGGACTGATACTGCTCATGTCACCCTGGCTCAGCAGCGCGGATGTTAACATGGCAACTATTGAATTGATAGCCAGGTGGTTGTTGGGCGTCACCGCGCTACTGGTGATTATTTACCTGTGGACTGTATATTACGCGGGGCCTGCGGCAAAACGATCTGTTATCGACCTCTTCAAGGGACGGGCCGCAATGACTTTCGTGCCCGGTGTTATCGTCCTGGGATTGATAATACCCATCGCCGTAATATCATGGGGTACAGTGGGTCAGCTGAGCCCCGGCATCGTTTTCTTTGCAGCTGTTTGTGAGCTTATCGGGGGTTTCACCATGAGGTACTCCCTGATTAAAGCGGGAGTTTTTGCCCCTCTGGTATAAAATAAATTATTTATTATTAACTGGGAAAGGGGGTCTAACTGTGAGACAGGAAAAAGGCTTCGAAGAATTTACTAAAAAGTCCATTTTCCCCAAAAAACGCTCTACCAGGGTCCCCGGCGGGTACATGGGCAAGATTCTCAGGGTGGAGCTGTCAGAGGGAAAAACTTACGACGAGAACTTACCGGAGGACAACATTCTTCGGGAGTACATGGGGGGACAGGGATTGGGACAGTACATCCTGATGCACAGCATACCTCCCGGCATCAGTCCCTTAAGCAAAGAAAATCCCATAACCGTCATGACGGGACCGGTAACCGGAGTTGGAAAGATTCCAGCCGGTACCACGGCAACTATTACGGCTTTCAATAACATAACGCGGTTCCTGGATAACTCCGTTGGGGCGCTATGTAGCGCCGTTGCCGCGGGGCACTGGGGAACGCTACTGAAATGGGCGGGTTATGACGGGATTCTGATTAACGGAGCCTCTGAAAAACCGGTATATTTGTGGATAAAAAACGGCCGGCCGGAGATAAGGGACGGGAGTAAGATATGGGGCAAAGACAGCTACGAGACCCAGGACCTTATAAGAAAGGAGGTTGGGGAGTCCCAGGCTGAAGTCATGAGCATAGGCCCGGCTGGTGAAAATATGGTGCCGTCGGCCCTGGTAGCCGCGGGACCAAACCACTCGGCTTCTCACGGGTC
>JAUYHV010000198.1 GCA_030689845.1 Dehalococcoidia bacterium | reverse complement strand
ACCGCGGGCATTATATATAGCAAAGACCTGTTGGAATCCCTGGGCATAGAGCGAAGCAAATACGCTATTGAACAGGCTGACCTGGTTTTAATGGTTATAGATGCCAGTGAAACTTTAACTCAGGCAGATGACGATGTCATGAAACTCATAGAGGGGAAAGAGTCGGTGGTAATAGCCAACAAGAGCGATTTATCAACTTTGGCGGATACATCCAGTTTCTCACAACCTGTTGTCGGCACCTCTGCCTTAACCGGAGCCGGACTTGAAACTCTGAGGAAAGTCATGGTAGACGTCGTGACCAAGGGTAAGGTTATTTCTTCTGAAAATCCTGTAGTAAGTAACCCCCGGCATAAACAGGCTTTGGCGTCAGCATTGAACCATGTCGAATTAGCCTTACAGGGACTTAAAGCTCAAACTCCAGTTGAACTGGCAGCCATAGACCTTACCGGAGCGGTAAACGCCCTGGGAGAAATAACCGGAGAATCAGTCAGTGAAGAACTTCTGGAAATAATATTTAACCGGTTTTGCATCGGGAAATAAGCGCCACCAGCAGCGACACCGGTTGAATTGTTCCCGCCACCGTTCGTAGTGGAAACTGCCGGAAAGTTAGAATTTTCAGGATTACTTACTGAAGGCTATCTTCCGCAACCCTCTCCACTTGAACCCCACGTCCTTTGGTCCACAAAACAGCTTCCTCTATATTAGAATCGTTCCCCTCTATCTGGAGCAGGACCCATCCGCTGTCCCCGGTTACATTGGCTCGAAAAATATTCGTGATAACGTTAAAGGTTTTTCCCATATCGTACAATATGGGCTCTGTAATAAGGTTTGCGGGAAAGGTCAGTTTGAAAAATTGTTTTGCCATTGTTCAGCCTCTTTTTTATAAACTCGGCATGCCGATGAGGTCATTAGCGTTAAGAAATTTTTCATTGTCAATCTCGAGGCCCCTGGAAATCAGTTGTAGAATCTTGTCTTTTTCTTCCGGCAGTTTGTACCCTTCGTAGTCCTGCTTGAAAAGGGGAACTATTCTTCCATCACTTCTAAAAGAAGGATTTAAAAAATGGTCAAATACCAGCCTGGAATCAACTTCAAGTTTCTCTACGAAATTTTTTAGCTCAAGCAACCTTTCATGAGGACTTGACAGCTTTAGTTCGCCTCTCAAATATTCGTCATAAACGGGCGTATTTGCCCGGGGAATGAACGGCCGTAAACGAATAAAATCGGGATTTATCTTGTTCAAAACCATCGCCGTATTTTTAGCGTGCTGGCTCGAACGGCTCCTGCCCCCAATGTCGGGCATAACATATTCCGAAATTTCAAAACCGGCTTCCCGGGCTTTTAAACCAGCCGCGACGTGCTGGGCGGCCGTCACCCCTTTTTCAATGCGCGCCAATATTTCATCATCACCTGTCTCAAGACCCATATGCAGCCTGGTGAGGCCGGCCTGGTGTAAAGCTGATAAGTCCCCGGGCGACTTCCTGGCAACAGTATGAGACCGGGCATAAGAGGTTATCCTTTCAAGGGAAGGAAACGCCTGCTTTAAGTACTTCAGAATTTCAACCAGATCTTTCGTCGGCATTATAAGACTGTCGGCGTCCTGGATAAAGGCGGTTTTACCACCTGAGTATAGCCAGTTGAAAACATGAACAAAACCGGTATGGTTATTTAACCCGGGATTACCCTGTAATAAAAAAGAGGCGACTTCCTGGTTGATAACGCCGGTGTTACCTGTTGCTTTGGAAGCTTCATTAATTAAACCTGCGATTGAATTGACAGCATCAATATCCTTTTTAACATCATCTACTGACCTCAGTTGGAATTTCTTCCCGCCGTATGATGAGCCGTAACAAAATGTACATCGGTTCCACGGGCAGTTCCTGGTCGCCCTGATAAGCAGCGAAGCGCTGCCTCCTTCGCTGGGCGGCCTGATAGGTCCCACCTCAAAAGAGAACTGTTCTATTTCTTCGGCTACGGAGCCTATTCCTGTATGTGACATCTTAATTTTTAAACTCGACCATAATACTAATTTTACAACATACGGGAATTCTTTCCAAATACCAGATACGAAAGGGGTTCCAAATCAATAGCCGGGGCAACTTCAAACCTCGCAAACTAATTGAAAGGGGTGCCATCAGTATCCTGACACTAAACATATCGAAGTGAGGGAAATAAGGATCTCCGGGCGCCATAGCCGGGGCTGGCAAATTTACCCGGGTCTGTATCCCTTCTCCTGTGCCTGCTTATCCATGTCAAGGGTCGTGATGCGTTCCAGGAGCAATAAAATACCGGAACCTGCGCACCTCAGGTCGATGGCTTTGATATATGTGCGGCATTGCTCGCAAACGTACAGGCGATATAAGTTGGATGCCTCTTCATCGGTGAAATAGGCCAGGGCATCCTGATTCTGCGTTCCACAGTAAGGGCATTCCAGTCGCTGAAAGAGCCACCCGGCGTCACAACGGGAGCACAGCAGCCACCTTGCGCCTCTATCTTTATCTAAGTAAGCAAAGTCCGGCTTGCCGCCACATATCGGGCAGTATCTCCGCCGCCATAACTCCTGGTTCACCTCAGGGAGCAGTACCCTCGCATAAGCAAATAAGAACGGCTTCAGCGCTGCTGCTATGGCAGAACTCAGCAACCCTTCGTCAAGACCCCGGGAGGTCGCAATGTCTTGCAGCGAATGTCCACGGTACCAGGCTCCCGAGGCTTCTCTTAATAAGGCATTGTTCCGACCGAAGTCTCTCATCCTCTCGCTCTCACCCGGGGGACCTCTGGAGTCCCGGTACGTCCATACGACAACCTTTTCAAAGACTGCTCGCACCTGGTTCCAGTCCGGGGAAAAGTTTTCAAAAAGGAGCAGAGGTATCCCTTCACACAACCGGTCGCACACCAAATCCCTCCCCATATCCGGTTTTTTAACTTTAATTCGGGACTTAGCTGCGGTCTGTATCTGCAAAATCTCACGATAATACCGGATGAAGTCTGGAAGGCCTCCTTTTCTGCGTTCCCATTCTTGTAATCTATCAAGAATCTTGCTGTTTACCTGGTTCACTGCTATTACCTTTTTGCTTTTTAGCCGATTAATCCATAAGAGGTTACACTTCAACGTTTAATAGATTTCACCTTTTCTTGAGACATCCTGCGACGGAAAGCCAACCATACTGCCGCTGCCACTCCGGCGAGACCAAGACCAAACAGGATAAATATGGC
>JAUYHV010000129.1 GCA_030689845.1 Dehalococcoidia bacterium | reverse complement strand
GGTTCCCGGGCGATGCCCCCGGCAACATCATACTCCCCGAGACTATAGGGAAGCTTGGCTGTTCCGGCATAACCCACAGCCGGCGGAGCGCCCATGACTATTGCTGCCTGCAGGGGCACGCCCCTGGCGCGGCATTTTTCCAGGTGAGTATTGAAGTGCTGCGGGGGACCGCACTCGATTCCGAGTCTTGTCCTGCTTTTCACCATGGCCCGGTAATTTCCAACATTAATCGAACCGGACTCGATGTCCTTTGTTACCCAGTTAGCCGCAGTCAGGTAAGGGGCATTATCGAAGCCCGGGGTGGATATCGGCACCGGAAATTCCTCCAGCCCTCCGTGTTCCAGCAGCCTGTCCCCGGTGTGGATTTCTTCATGAACAACACCGGTTTCGACAAGTTTTGGGGGAACAGGGTTAAGTTGGGCGTCTGCCCATCTCTGGTAAATCTCCTCCGGCTGGCACATCATCCCCGTGGCGTATATGTAATTAGAGGCAGCGTGGGAGGCCACCAGGACCGGAATATCGTATTTGCGCCCCTTGGAGTCAAACACATTCTCAAATAAAAAGGCTTTTCTTTCTTCCTCGGGCAATCCCCGGAACTGCCACCTTACAATGGGATGAAGCTCGGTGTCCTTGTTGATGGGGCGTTTAATTCGAATAAGCTGCCCCTTTTTCTCCAGCGCCTCTATGTGCTCCCGCAGGTCTTTATAATACGACAATTTCCTGTATTCCTTTCAAACATCGTTTAGTAAGTAGCTACAACCGCCCTCAAACCGAAGCGCTACATGCTTTGCTAATTCTGGCCGAAAAATATTGATGCCAGGAGGCCTTTATATATATAGATCTTCATAAACATGATAAAAAAGCCGTAGAAGAAGCCCAGGACAAGCACGGTGACAAATATCGAAACAGGCCAACCCATCCGGTTTAACTTAAGGTACAGCAAAACAAATATCGGCATCCCTATAGTTATACCAAACAGGTACATCAACACCACAAAGATAGCGAGCCAGCCAATTGTAATTAAATATTTTTTTCCGCTTGCCCCTTCTCCCACCGCTCCGGTATCAACCCTGTCATCAGGGGCTTTTTTTATCAGAACCGAATATGCCTCTTTCCCCGTCTGCCACAGGAGCATACCAGTTGCCGGTATCAAAACAACCAATGGAAACAACAGCGCATCCCGGGAGTAATCCCGGGAATATACCAGCATAATAACGCAAAATACCAATAGAACCAGGGGAAATATCAGACGTAACATCAGGCCAATTTTCTCTTTTCCCGCATTTTCGACCTCTGGTCGAAGGCAAGGGTAATCAATATCACAATAAAGATTATTAAGCAAATCGGCTTTGTGAATACGAAGAAGGGTCCGGTTGTCTTAATACTAACCAGGAAATAAGTTTCAGCCAATTTACCGAGAACAAAACCAAGCATAACAGGAACCCTGGGATAGCCCAGGCGTTTCGCGGCGAAACCGAACCCCCCGAATACAAAGGCCATGATTACATCCATAAAGTTCTGGTTAATGGCGTAGGCGCCTATGACGACAAAGACAAGAATCACCGGCGCCAGAATACGGGCGTCTAAAAATATTATCCTGACCA
>JAUYHV010000170.1 GCA_030689845.1 Dehalococcoidia bacterium | reverse complement strand
ATGCCGACTTGCCTGGTACTATAAAATATCATCTCAGCGATATCAGACCTGTCCTGGAACGGGCCAGCGCCCGGGAAACGGTGGCCAGGGTGGCTGCCGGAGCCATTGCAGAACGGTTCCTCGATGAATTCGGAGTACGGGTACACAGCTATACTTTGGCTGTTGGACGTCACCGCATCGTTGGGCCCGAAAAGGTCGACTGGGAAGCCCTGGATAACTCTCCCCTGAGGTGCCCGGACGAAGAGGTTGAAAAAGCAATGGTGGCGGAGATAGATTCGGCCAGGGAGGCCGGCGATAGCCTCGGGGGAATTTTTGAGGTTATTGTTACGGGAGTCCCCATTGGACTGGGTAGTCACACGCACTGGGACAGGCGTTTAAGCGGGAAGCTGGCCCAGGCTGTGATGAGCATAAATGCTGTGAAAGGAGTGGAAATAGGGGATGGTTTTGATATTGCCGGGGTAAACGGATCCGAGGCTCATGACGTGATAAAACCCCCATCCGAATGTAACGGTTCCTGGGGGCACAGAACCAACCACGCCGGCGGTCTGGAAGGCGGAATAAGCAACGGCGAAGCAATAGTAATCCGGTGTGCGGTAAAACCCATTTCCACAATGAAAAAACCCCTTCCGTCGGTGGATTTAGTTACGGGCAAGGTTATCGAGGCCCATTATGAACGGAGCGACGTTTGTATCGTGCCGGCGGCAGGTGTCATAGGCGAGGCCATGGTTGCCCTTGTCCTGGCCGATGCCATGCTGGAGAAATTTGGCGGAGACAACCTGGTCGAAACCCTGCATCATTACCAGGGTTACCTGAATATGGTAAGCCTGATGACCCCGGGAACGAAATAGGTATTTGTCCAATTCCACAGGGGATTGTTAACGTTGTTATCGCATACTCCTAAGATAAACTTCCGTTCAGCTTTCCCGGGTTCCCTGGCAGAAAACCACGGGGATAAACATATTAATTTCATGGTGCAATTTGCCGGTAAAATTAAATAAAAACATCATACTTACAGGTTTCTCCTTCACAGGGAAATCCAGTGTTGCCGAACTGGCAGCGTCCAGGCTGGGATGGAAACGGGTGGACCTGGACCTGGAGATTGTCAGGGCCTCGGGTAAGACCATCCCGGAGATATTTGCAATGGATGGGGAGGAGGCCTTCAGGGCCAGAGAGAGCCGTGTGTTGAGCAAAACTTGTAAAGAAGAAGAACAGGTTATTGCCACCGGTGGCGGCGTGGTTTTATCCGAAAAGAACCGCCGCTTGATGAAGCGCAGCGGCATGGTAATATGTCTCGAAGCACGACCCGAGACTATTTATCACAGGCTGCTGGACGAAGCCGGGAACTCTTCGAGCCCGGAGGTCAGGCCCCTTCTTACCGGGAGAGACCCCCTGGCTAAAATTACTGCTTTAAAGCATAGCCGCCAGGCCTTTTACGATGAGGCCCATAAAACCATCCGGACCGATGGTCTTGATGTCAGGGCAGTGACGGAAAAAGTCATAAAAGCCTGGAACACCTGGAGTGGGAATAATTAACCATGTTAAAACAAATCAGCCTGAGGCAGGCTCCTTTATACAGCTATGTCGAAGTGCTAAAGCCCAGGGAGAGTTTTTTACTCGTTTTTATCGGCATTAGCGGAGCTTTAATAGCAGGTGGTGGATGGATGCCTGCCGGCAGGTTTGTTCTTTTGTTGGCGGCCCTCACCCTGGGTTGCGAAGGCTGTAACGGTCTTACCAATTATATGGACAGGAAAGTAGACGGACTGATGAGGCGCACATGTTCCCGCTCTCTGCCGTCCCGGCGTATTGCCCCTCCGCAAAAAGTATTACCCCTGGTACTGGGTTTGCTGGGTGCAGGCCTGATATTAGCCTGGTTTCTAAACCCTCTTTGTTTTGTTGCCGGAGTAATCGGGACAATGGCAGCCATTTTGTGGCGTAAGACAGCCTGGACTCACCTCCTGGGATGTGTATCCGGGATAGCGCCGTTTGCCATCGGATGGTTTGCCGTAAAGCCCCAAATTGATGTTATGCTGCTGTTAATATCCCTGCTGATTGCTGTCTGGGTGCCGTTGCACGTGTGGAGCGTGATGGTGGCCCACAGGCAGGAATATATCGGGGCAGGTATTAACTTTTTCCCGGTAAGCCGGCAGGAAAAAAATGTGGTGAAAATATTCTTTGCCCTTTCCCTGGTCCTTTACGGACTTTCTCTGTTAATATTTTATGCGGGCAGCCTGTCCTGGGTTTACCTTGTTGCCGCCAACTTTTTGGGGATATTAATGGTTTCGGCAAACTGGAGACTGGTAAGGTCGGCCTCTTCCGGGGATGCCTGGAAGGTTTACAAGTTGACTGCCTTCCCATACCTGGGATTAATTTTTTTAGCTATGGTCCTGGATATCCTCCTGTGAATTTCAGCTTGACGGAATAGACCCGGGAATTTTATTTTGTTAATAAATATCACACGGTTCAGA
>JAUYHV010000126.1 GCA_030689845.1 Dehalococcoidia bacterium | reverse complement strand
ATTCTATTTAGCCTTCATAATGACACTAATCCACGACCAGTTTGTTAGGCTTTTCAACGCTTCACTGTTGGATGCCATGCATGCCAATCCATTTTCTGCCTGATGAGTCGCAGCGTTAAGTGAGTCGAACACTTTGTTTGCAAAGTAATCTCGCCGAAGTACCTTCCATAGCTGTTCCGCTGGATTCAATTCCGGTGAATACGAAGGCAGGAACACAAGAGCGATGTTTTCAGGAACCTCAAGTTCTTTACCTTTATGCGACGGTGCTCCGTCGAGCACCATGATTATGAAATCCTGTTTATGGGACTCACTCACTTGTTTCAGAAACAAACCCATATTCTCGGTGTTCATCTTTTCCAATGTCATATAATCAAGGTCTCCATCCCAGGGGCTTACGGCAGCGTATTCATACCTGAACTCCCTAATTATTGCCCGATTAACCATTGGTCTATTTGGCGCCGGTGCCCAACATGCCCGTGGGTCACTCATCCGCCCAAATCGGGCTTCATCCTGAAACATCAGCCGCACAGGCAGATTCCCCTGATTCTTTAAACAAGCGGTCGCCACCAACCCGGGAAGTTTTTTTTAAACTCCTCCTGAATTTCCGGTTTGCTCTTGGGATGCTTCGTATCCGGCTGTACTTTTCGCCAGCCATGACGAGCCAGCAATCGATATGTCGTGGACATGGGAATAGAACGCCCCAGTCTCTCCACAAGAGTGGCATGTATAGGAAGAACCGAAAGCACTCCTCCCTCAATTGCCTTAACCTCCCAATTGCGGAGAAATTCCTGTTCCTCTTCTAATGTCATACCATAATGGCGCCGGCCACCCCGAGTATTCTGTTTCTCTTCATCTTGATTGCGAACACTTCCTCGATTACGAAACACCGTTCTCTCGCTTATTCCAAGTATATCCGATGTCTTGTCAGCGCCTAGACCAGCCTCGGCAACTAATAATACGGACAGTGCCTTGCGCAAATCTTTAGCTGTGGTAGCCTGCTCTCTGAGTTGACGTGCCTTCATTATTTCCTCATCGGTGAAATTCGCTGTTCTTGCCATAGATCACCTCCATGGCAAGATTATATAATACTGTCAACATGATTGCAAATAGGAATAAGGTTTGTCACAGTATCACTTGAGAAGTACCCGGCATCTCCTGACATCTGCCGGGGAGTTTCCCTGTATTAGCTTTTACCACCTCCATCATCGGTTCAGCCTGGCCTTTGTCCGAGGGCTTGTTGCTTAGTTCGGCTGCTACTATCACCTGATTGGCACTATCGACGGCAGCCTGGGCATTGTAGCCTTGGATGAAGTGGTTGCTCCCGGGGGCAGGCATAATGTGGGAGTCCGGATCGGTAAAGTTCCTTTGTTTCTTATCCCCGGGTACCCCTGTATTCTTCTTGTTTTCACTCTGCTCCTGCTCTCTCAGCGCCTCCGCTTCCAGGGCTTTCCTGGCTTCCCGAATCCTCCTCAGACGGCTCCCACCTCAAGGCGCTGGCCAGACTGAGCCGGGTACAGCTTTTGATTATTGACGACTTTCTGATTACCCCACCATCAGACACGGAGCAGCGGGACCTCCTGGAGGTGGTCGAGGACCGCTACCAGTTGGGGGCTACCATCGTAGCCAGCCAGTGTCCCATCGGTGACTGGCATCCCAATATCGGAGACCCTACCCTGGCCGATGCTATTTGCGATAGGTTGCTGCACAACGCCTACAGGATAGAACTTAGAGGCGATTCTATGCGCAACAACGGGAATGAACCGGCTGCTGCCAGTCCAGTGGCAAATCAGAAAAAAGAGAAGGGAGGAAACCTTGCAGATGACATTAACTTAGGCTAAACTAACTTGTACTCAGCGTCGCCCTACCCCCGAACAGGGGTGGCCGGTTTGACCCGGACAAGTGGCCGATTTCACCGGAATCCGCATCCAGCGAGAAAGAGGAGAGTTAAAATGCAGCATCCTAAAAGAAGAGTTTTGAGACGAGCAAGCCGGAAACCGCAGTCGCCCTATAGAGTCCGCTTAGGCCAAGTTTCACCTGATGACAGCGTCATTCTGGACATTTTTGACGAAAATGACGAGACCAAGCCTGTCGCGACTTACGTTTTCAGCGGCAGAGCAGTCATGCAGAAGAAAAGCATATATTTTACGGCCGTAGAGACTGCTGGACGATGGGCGATTTCATTTTCGGGTAGTGTCAGTCCCAAGAGTATCGTTGTATGAGTTTTATGAACAGTGATAATAAGCAACATGCAGTATTCAATTTAAATGGATGCTGTCGGTGCACACTGAATTAATTCTCTGGATTGAAATGCGTTCTTTTTGCCTGTGGAGCTGATGTGAAGATGCTGATGGTGGATAAGTCGAGGAATATCACTACTGGTTAATGATTTTCGTGGTTGCTGATAATTGAGTTTCTGTCCTGCGATTGTTTCTTATTTTTAACCCGGTATTTCTGCAGTATCCCATTCACATCCACACCGTGCGCGCCATTCAACTCCAGTTCCATCGCGTTGAATATCGGCTTCCACCATAACACGCGTATGACCTGCCCCCCAACCCCCCGTCCAGAACTCCGTCCAGGTGCTGATGGAATACATAAACAGGCCCACGGCCCAGACAAGCTGGTACGGTTTACGCCGGGCGAAGTACTGGTCGAGCACCGTAACGGCAAAGACGAAACTGACAATACATGATACGAGGGGCACCATAAAAAGCATTCTGTTCACCTCCTGAGGGGGGAAAAAGGGTTTTGTTAAAGTTGTTTCAATAAAGAGGTATTATAAATCTTGCCCTGCATGCCATCCAGATGGCTTTGAACAGAGTCCCCAGATGGAAATTAAGCCGGATTGAACGAGGTTTGTCCTTCCATTCGGGGAGGGCGCATCAGGAAGTAAACCAGGGATGACAGGGAAAAAGCGACGATACAGACCTGGAGGACCAGGGTATAGCTTCCACTGACGTCAAAGACCCTGCCGGCAAAAATAGGGCCTGTCATTGATCCCAGGGTGACAAAAAGCGTTACGAACCCCCTTATAGTGGCAAAATGCTTACGCCCGAAGAAATCTCCCAGAGTGGCCCAAACCACCGCGAAGAGGCCTTCCACCACAGACATCAGTGGGAGGAACAGGAACAGGGACAGGGTATTACCATCCCCTAAAAGCAGGAAAAGGAGTCCCGCGGTTCCGATAGCCATTGCAATAGCCAGGAGGCGGGGACGGAAAAACCGGTCGCCTATCACTCCCAGTATCAGGTGGGTCGGGATGGAAAAGGCTGCCATAACACCCAGGTAGTAGGCTGCGCTTTGTTCGGGGATGCCCTTCCAGACAAGGATGGGTATGAAATGCAGGTTTATGGCAGTGAACCCGAACATGCGCAGGAGAGTGCCGACAACCAGCAGCCAGAAGGAATGAGTTTTTAATGCGCGCCTTACAGTAAAGTCGGTCTTACCGGCCGGAGCCGTATGAGCCGGGGAAATTACTGGTTCGGGTAACGGCTTCGGGGAGCCTAAAGGAGTGAGGCCTTTCATTTCCGGCGTGTTGCAGATTAGTCTGGATGCAGGCAGGGCCAGCAAGATAAATACCGCTCCCGATATGATGGCGCCGGTGCGCCATCCCGCCTGATGGACCACCGTACCCAGGACCGGGGCAAAGATAGCTCCCCCCAGGGAAAAGGCGGCGCTGGTTATGGCGAGCGCCAGGGCCCGGCGCCGGTAAAACCAGTGGTTAATAAGGGCTGTGGGTGAATGCATGAAACTGGCCCCGAACCCGATACTTATTATAAAAATGTATATCAGCGTGAAACTTAAAAAACTGTGGGCCTGGGTCAGGACCAGGTACCCTATACCCACGGTTAGACAGCCTATCCCCATTATTATCCGGGCGCCGAACCGGTCAATCAGATAGCCTGCCGCCGGCCCTTCAAGGGCGCCTTCGGCCCGGGACAGGGAGAAAATGAGAGATGCGGCGGTACGGGAAAGGTTCAATTCCCGGGATACAGGGAGAAAAAAAATGCTCAGGGCGAAGGTATGAAAACCGCCTCCAAGGATACGAATCCACGAGGCAGCGGCCAGCACTTTCCAGCCATAGAAGATATTTGACGGTCTTTTTAATACTTGGCGCAAGTCTTGAGAGTAACCTTTTTATTCAATCCTGACTTATTCCCTGGCCCCTGGTATATTACCACTCCATTCCCGCCTGGGGAGTCCTTTCCATGTTTCGTAGCGTAAATGCCAAACTCGATATTATAATTCTCAAGAAGGATTACGGCAACCTGCCCGGTGTCCGGGATGATGACAGTCAAATAAAACATTCCTGGAACCTGTTACAGGTCTTTTCTTTTCGTTGAACCCGATATCACTCCCTGCTATACTCATTGTGTGCCTGAGCCAACCTTATCGCTGATATTTACCACATCGTTTGTCATTGCCCTTTCCGGGGCGATGATGCCCGGCCCCTTGCTGGCCGTCACCATAAGCGAAGTGGCAAGAAGAGGGTTTTGGGCTGGTCCCCTGCTGGTCCTGGGGCATGCCATACTCGAACTGAGCATAGTGGCAGCCCTGGCTTTCGGTTTGAGCAGGCTGGTGGGCAGTGAGTTGATATCGGGTATTATCTTTCTCGCAGGGGGCATCCCCGGGATCAAAATATACAGTCCCGGAACACCTCCCCGATAGCCGCTGCCCATCCCACCGGACCGATGCCTTTTACTTTGCGTAAATTGGGCAGTGAAACATCCTCCCATGCCCCCCCTGGTTTTTGCACAAGGATAGGGATATTTACCTCGGAAAGCATGGGTATGTCATTGGGGCTGTCGCCCAGGCCTATCGTCAGTATGTCTCCGAGTTTCCTGCGGAAAAGGCCCATTAAAATCCTCGCGGCTTTACCCTTGTCGTTGGGCCCCATAATCCCGTAGAAGCGGGCCCCCGCCGCGTAATTGAGCCCCGCTTCCCTGACAAGCTTTAAAATCCTGTCTCTTTCCCCGGAACCCCCTTCGAGGTTTATCGTCTCTTCATATTCCCTGGCTTTGGCCCGGTGCGACGCGGGGACGTCGAGTCCCGTCAGGGCTGACACCTCTTCGGCGCTCAAGTCTCCAAACCCGGTTATTTTGACCCTGTTATCGCGGCATATTCTTTCCAGGATTCTCCTGACTTCAAGGTAAGAAATGCCCAGGACAATGACACGGTAACCGTCTTGCGCTTTTTGATAGTCGAAATCGAAGGGAAAGTAGTCTTCCGGGATGAAAATAGCCCCGCCGTTTTCAACTATGAAGGGATCAGGGATTTTAAGCTGCCGGCGGTATATTTCCTGTTCGGCCCTGGTCTTGGCGGAGCAAAAAACAACGGGTATTCCCCGTTTTCGCAGGTCCTCTAT
>JAUYHV010000147.1 GCA_030689845.1 Dehalococcoidia bacterium | reverse complement strand
AAGGGCGGGTTTCAAACCAGGAAAGTTTGTCCCGCATTTGTACTACTTTACCCACAACCAGTATAGCGGGGGGGTTAATTCCCTTTTCCCTGGCCCGGGAAGCTATATTCTCAACGGTTCCTGTAACGGTACGCTGGTGGGGACTGGCCCCGTTGGCCACTACCGCTGCCGGAGTGCCGGGAGGCAGCCCGTTTTTTATCAGGGTATTGGCTATCTGCGAGAGGTTTTCCATCCCCATGAGGAAAACGAGGGTGTCGGTTGCGGTAGCGAGCTTGGCCCAGTTGATGGCGGACTCATTCTTTTCAGGGTCTTCATGGCCGGTAACAATTGCTACGGAAGAACTGAGGTTCCTGTGGGTGATGGGTATTCCCGCATAGGAGGGCACTGCCACCGCCGCGGTAACCCCGGGCACTATTTCGAAGGGGATTCCCGCCGCACCCACGGTCTCTGCCTCTTCCCCGCCCCTGCCGAAAACGAAGGGATCGCCTCCTTTAAGCCTGACGACGACCTTACCACGGGAAGCCTTTTCCACCAGGAGGGCGTTTATCTCCTCCTGTTTCATTGTATGCGCTCCCGACCTCTTACCTGCGTATATTGCTTCAACTCCGGGAGGAAATACCTCCAGCATGCGCGGGTCCAGCAGGCGGTCGTAAATAATTACCTCGCCTTTCAGCAGGCATTCCCTGCCTTTAACTGTAATTAGACCGGGATCTCCGGGACCTGCGCCAACGAAATAGACTTTACCTTTTTTATTCATTGCTTTTCCAGAAGTTTTGCGGCACCTTTTTTTAAAAAGTAGTCAGCCAGTTTTTTACCGGAATCTGCAGGGGATGCGGCCGGGCCTGTTTCCGTCCCCCTTAATATGGTTGAGCCGTTCGCGGAGGCGACCATGCCCTCTATTTTAACTTCCTGCCCTTCTACCCGCGCATGGGCTGCGATAGGTGCGTGACAGCCTCCTCCCAGGCCTGCCAGGAGGGCCCTTTCTGCTGTTACCGCCTGGCTGGTGGGGATATGGTTAATCTTCAACAAAATATCTTCGAGTTCCTTTTCCCTCGACCTTATTTCAATGGCCAAAGACCCCTGGCCGACTGCCGGCAGGCAAATCCCGGGGTCAAGATACTCGGTTATCTGGTCGGCCCAGCCCATACGGTGGAGGGCCGCGGCTGCCAGTATTATCGCATCTACCTCGCCTGAACGCATTTTTTTCAGGCGGGTATCCACGTTTCCCCGTATCCCGTGAATCTGTAAATCGGACCGGGCCGCCCTTAACTGGACGGCCCTCCGGGGGCTCCCTGTGCCTATTTTTGAGCCAGGAGGTAACCCGGAAAGGTTGAAACCTGAGCGGCTGATAAGGACGTCCCGGGCATCTTCCCTGACAGGGAACGCTCCTATTTTCAGGCCTTTTTGCAGCTGTACAGGCATATCTTTCAGGCTGTGAACTGCCAGGTCTATGGAACCGGACAGGAGTTGTTCCTCAAGCTCTTTCACGAAGACTCCCTGTCCGCCCATCTGGGCAAGGGGGGCGCTTCTTTCTTTGTCACCCTCAGTTTTAACAACGCGGATTGTAAAAGTGCAGCGCGGGCAGGCTTTCTGCAACAGGTCTATTATTGCTCGTGTCTGAATCAGGGCCAGCCTGCTGCCCCTGCTGCCGGCGATAAATTTGCTTTTTAAAGGATCCCCCCTGTTGTTTATTGCGTCTGGGCAAGATTATACAGTAAATCTGAATCAGATTCATCCCGCGGGCTAAAACCGACAACCTGACCAAGTATTTATCTCTGAGACTAAAAGTAGACTATGGTAAATAACTTCTATATACTAAAGTATCATGGTATCCATTAAATGGAAACAAATTGATGCCGGGATGATAGAATTGCAGTATAATTTTCTTTTGGTTTTTAAACAAGTTAGTATTTAGTGATAACAAGAACAATCCACGGTGGTTTATTGAAAAAACCTGAACCCGTAAGGAAAAACAGATGTCAGATTTAACCGGAGTGGGATGAAGGGTGTTGCAGGGCTAACATATCCATTTAGGGGAATCGGTCTTCAGAAAAGAATTTCCCTTTATGTGGCAGTGGGCCTGATATTAATGCTGGGTATCTTTGCCTATGCTGGTGTGAAGGCCATACAGCGAAGTACGGCTCTTGTATTACAGGAGCGCCTGGCTATGGTACAGGGATTAGCTGCAATTATAGCCCAGGATTTCCAGCATATTTTAGACGATGTTACGGAGGACCTGGCAGACATTGGCCCTGAAAGTGAACAACTCTCGCTGGATGTGGCAGCCAGAGAGGCGTACCAGCACATTTCTGAAGTGGACAAGTTCCGGTTCTTTAAAGTAAGCAGCCTCTCCCTGGTCCGTTACAGTAGCGGTATGACCGCCGGATTGTCGCAATCAGTGCCTTCATCCAATTCCGGGATACCAGCAGAACTCCAAAACCCAAAAGTACCTGGCATAAGTCCCTACTGGGATAGTGAAAACAAGGGGTTCGTCTTAATAACAAATCCACTGGTTGAGGATGGGGGAAAAGTATGGGGTGAGGCACTGATAAATCTTGAACCTATCAGCAGTCCTTATTCTTTTTCTACACTGAGCCTGTATTATTTAAACGAAGAACCGACTCCCGGGACATTGATGCCGGGGCTGTCCGGTCAATCCCAGTACCAGCTTGAAGTAGTTGGTCCCGACGGGTTGACCCTTTTAACCTTTGGTTCACATAACGAAGTAGGGAAACCGAACTCTCATTTTCCCATTGTTAAATCGCTGTTTACCGGCGATGAAAGTGGAGCCGTAATCCATAAAATCCCCGGCACTGAAGAGTACCAGGGGCATGTATTGGCGGCAGCTCCGATTCCCGGTTCACCCCTTTATCTCATTCTGGAGCAGGACCAGGACGAGGTATTAGCCGTGCCTAATGAACTGCGTAAACAGTTTGTACTGTTAGGTGGTTCCGGTTTCCTGTTGGCAATGGGTGTAACCTGGTGGACAACCCGACGTGTGGTCAAGCCAGTTGTGAATCTCAGCCGTGCCGCTGAACGGATCGCAAGCGGTGAGCTCTCTATGCCGGTTTCTGTTGAAGCTCAGGATGAACTCGTGGGTCTTTCGGAAAGTCTGGAGATGATGCGCCAAAAACTTAGCGGTGCAATGAGGGAAATTGAGCAATCCAACCAGGAGTTGGAAGCACAGGTCATGGACAGAACCAGTCAGCTAAGTGAAGCCCTGCAACAGGTAATATCCGCCCAGGAAGAAGAGAGGAGGAGAATCGCCAGGGAACTTCACGATGAAACCGCTCAGTCCCTGGCGGCATTGAGCATCATGCTGGATAACATCCGGGATAAGAGTCGGGGTGATTCACCAGTTATCAGGCAGAAGGTCCTGGAGGCTAAACAGCTAACGACCAGGCTTTTAGAAGATATCAGACGCCTGATATTCGACCTTCGTCCTACCCCGCTGGATGATTTTGGATTGATTCCGGCGTTACGCTGGTATGCTGAGACCCACCTTGTGAAAAACGGAATATCAGTCACTATCCAGGCTGATGATCCCAAATTACCGTCCCATGTTGAGGTCGGCCTGTTTCGCATAGTCCAGGAAGCCGTTAATAACATTACAAAACATTCCGGGGCTACTCAGGCAATTATAAAAGTGTCTTCCCGGCCGGAGGCAATTACCATTATAGTTTCAGATAATGGAAAGGGCTTTGATATAGTTACACAAAGGGACCGCGAGTACCATGCAGGACTAACAGGTATGAAAGAAAGAGCCAAACTTCTGAGAGCCAAACTTGATATCATTTCCCGGCCAGGGCAAGGTACTGAGGTCCGTCTTGAAGTGCCAACGGAACCGAGCTATGGATAAGATAAAAGTCCTTCTCTGCGATGACCATACCCTGATTCGAAAGGGTATTGCTGCCCTCTTGCAGGAACAACCCGATATGAATGTAGTCGGAGAAGCGGCTCATGGTGAGGAGGCTGTTGTCAGGGTTAATGAGTTGGTTCCGGACATCGTGATCCTGGATATCGGGTTACCCGGTATCAGCGGATTGGAGGTTACAAGACAACTCCAGAAGTCATCACCCGGGGTTAAGGTAATCCTCTTGACCATACACGATAGGGAAGATTATCTCTTTCGAGGGCTGCAGGCCGGAGCCTATGGTTATGTCCTCAAAGGTGCCGACGTCAATGACCTGCTGACTGCCATACGTGCCGTTCATAGGGGAGAGGTATTTATATATCCGTCTATGACTACCAAACTTGTCCATGACTACCTGAAGCGGGCTCAAAACGGAGACGAAACCGACAGCTATTCCATTCTTTCCGGCAGGGAGAAAGAAGTTATCCTTCTCATTGCCGAAGGCAAAACAAGCCGGCAGATAGCCGACCAACTTGGGTTAAGCCCTCACACCATACGCACCCACAGGGACAGGCTGATGGAGAAGTTGAACCTTCACTCCAAGGCTGAACTCATCAGGTATGCCTTGCGCAACGGGTTTCTTGGACCTGATAGTTAAAGAAAATCTCCCCTTTACGCCCTAACGTTAATTAGGCCATTTTGTGTCGTATTATTCCCCCTTTTACGGGATACTATCCCACCCGGTCCCGGTATAAAATACCTCCGCGCATTGCTATATTTAATGGAGGTATATTTATGAATAAGAATTGGGTCAAGTTGTTGTTAGTCCTGTCTTTGGCCTTGACGCTAATCCTGGCGGCCTGTGCCGGTCCCTCGGGCTCTCAGGGCACCCAAGGCCCCGCCGGTTCAGTCGGCCCTGCCGGCTCTGCCGGCCCTGCCGGTCCCGCCGGTCCTCGGGGCGTTGCCGGATCTCCTGGTTCAACCGGCCCCGCTGGGAAGGATGGCGCTTCAGCCACGGTTGGCCAGATTGATAAAGCTGTGGAAGAGGCTTTGGCAGGTCCGATGCCCAGTCCGAAAGACCTTGCTCACGCAGGCCGGCTCTATGACAAATGGTGGGGTGAGCTTAAGAGCACCGCGCCTGCCGGCG
>JAUYHV010000144.1 GCA_030689845.1 Dehalococcoidia bacterium | reverse complement strand
ACCGCTTTTCGAGAGCGGCACCTTAAACCACTCGGACACCTCTCCCAGATACGGATTTTACTCTAAAAAGGCCGTTTTTGGCAATTTGAAAACCCATCTTCCAACAATCTTCTAACCAACCAGACGGCAACAGACATCACTGGTACGGAATAAACAAGGCTAAAATAGGAAGGGGTGGTACGTATGCTTCAGTGCAATGATTTAACTCGCACAACATAATGTTATTGGTGAAATCCAGGAGGGAACCGGGGAACAATCAGTTATCCCGGGTAATGGATAATCAGTAAGGTATCGGCGTTCCGAGCACTTCTGCAGATACCGTAACGGCTTTTACGGGGCAATCATCTTCACATAAAAAACAAGTGTGACAATCTTCTGGATAAGATAGGAAGGCTTTTCCATCTTCATCCAGTCTTATTACGTCGCACGGACAACTGTCCACGCAAATCCCGCAAAATGACAGACAAAGTTTTTTGTCAATATTTTTTATCGCCATTACTCTACCCCATACATTTAATACTGCTCGTAACCATTAAGATACCAATTTCAATTAAAAAATGCAAGAAAATAAGGGTTTTCCCCTGATTCAAGAGTCGACAGCAACCTTGAGGGTTACCGTGGTCTCTGTCGCCTCTTCCACATCTGCCGGTGTGTAGTAAAGGTCCGGAGCGTTTCCTTTTTGGTATACAATAAATTTGCTGACAGTTCCAGTAATAGTATTACGTGTTACATAATTGACTGTGCCAATAACCTTGCCGTTTTTGTCTTTTACTTCTGCTCCGTAATTTATTTCCATTTTACCTGCCTGCCAGTTGAATGTCGCCAAAAAACAACATTATATAATATCTTTAACTTTTTATCTACGGGATTACTCCCATAATGGCATTAAATTGATTCAGGATAAGATGTTTTAATTGAGATTATATTAATACCAGTTTACCATTGTTGTTAAATCAGTTCAACGGCCATTTAAATTATTATTGAATACGGAATGAATTTACATTCCCACAAACCGTTTTTGACTAAATCAAGGTATTTATATAAAATTAAATACTCAGCAAAATCTTTCGCAGACTTGTCATTAGCTTACTTTATGATTCTACCGGTGTTATACTTCTCAACGGCACGAATAACCACTATTATCGTTACCTCGTTTAAAAACTCCTTATAGTCAGGGGGCTAAATATGGTTTCCTTATATATCACCTCTCTTGGAGACGCCGAAGGAAAAACGACTTTTTGTGCAGGTATCGCCCGGCAATATATCCGATCCGGTAAGAAAGTCGGTTTTTTAAAACTCGTTAATGCGCTTACCGCATCAACCGATGGTGGCAATTTAAACGCTGACACAGAATTTTTTAGTAAGTACATTTCCCTTGAAGATGCCGGTTCCTCGGTATGCGTCGCTGCACCAGCGGACAAGATGTTAGCCGCCGCTACTGACGCAGCGTCATCATTCAATAATAAAGACCTGCTTATCATCGAGGGTTTAAACATAGGAGAGAAGGACGGCGTTTCCTCTCAGCAATCCGCCGACCTGGCCCGGGAATTGAAAGCCCGGGTTATCATCATCGCAAAAAACGGTATCGGATTATCTATTGATAATATCGTCCAGGCGTGCTCTCGGGTCAAAGAACAACTTGCTGGAGTGATAGTCAATGCCATTCCGTCGTCACGGACGGAGGTTACCCGTCAGACTGTTTCTGCTGCGCTTGAAAAAGAAGGGATTAAAATCCTGGGCTTTATCCCGGAAAACAGGGGGCTATCCAGCGTCAGCGTGGCGGACCTCGTGGAGGAATTACAGGGAGAAGTTCTGGTAAATAATGATCGTTTGGACGAAATAGTTGAAAACCTGATGATTGGAGCCATGACCCTCGACTCAGGGAAATCCTATTTCGCCAGGAAATCCGGCAAAGTAGCAATTATCCGTGGCGAACGACCGGATATGATGCTGGCTGCTCTCCACACCTCAACCAGAGGAATCATATCTACGGGAGACACACGTCCCAGCCCCACGGTTTTACTGGAAGCCGAGGTAAAAAAAGTCCCGGTAATTACCGTTCCAGGCTCGACCCGGGAGGTTGCATCCGTAGTGGAAGGAACAGTGGTTAAGGCTCGATTTCACCAGGGCAAAAAGCTGGACATACTTGACAGCATCATAGAGGGAAACCTGGACTGGAAGCCTATTACTCAGGAACTCAAGCCCTGAAAAAGAAGTGGGGGCTTCCACGTCCCTCTCAAAGTACCCCGTCTTTTTACGACACACACTTTTCCTCTAATCCGTCTGACCGCCCTTGGTTGTTCCAGGGAGTAACGGGTTCCCATTTTCTAAAATTATTTTACATGCCGGTATATTTTAGCAGCCTCCTGGGCGGGAAGCAGGGGATTTATTCCAGGCTCGTCAAAGATAACATGTTTCAACAGGATAACTCCACCGGTGACGCTACGATGGTGGCGGGAAAACCATAAATCTTTTTTTGAAAGCTTCAACGAGGCGATGCTATAATGGAAGAACATGACAGTTGACCTATTAGCAGGTTTAAATACCGCCCAAAAAGAAGCCGTTGAGGCAATAGAGGGGCCTGTTCTCATCCTGGCCGGTCCCGGGAGCGGCAAAACCAGAGTAATTACCCACCGCATTGCAAACCTTGTGAAGGTGTGGCGTATAAACCCGCGCCGCATTATGGCCGTGACGTTCACTAACAAGGCAGCGAGTGAGATGAAAGACCGGCTTTCCCGCATGATGGGTACAATGGTCGACCAGTTGACACTGGGAACTTTTCATGCTTGCTGCGCTCGAATCCTGCGCATGGAAGGTTCACACATAGGCCTGGACAAAAACTTCGTTATATACGATGATGACGACCAGCTAAAATTAGTCAAAAGGGTTATCGAAGGGTTGAACCTGGACCCTAAAAAGATTGTGCCCAGGGCAATCCTATCAGGCATCAGTGCAGCCAAAAGTCAACTGATTACACCCCAGGCATATTCCGGACAGGTACGCAGCTATTTCGATGAAGTTGTGCAAAGGGTCTACGAGAAGTACTCTAAAGTCCTGATCAGTAGTCGCGCTCTGGATTTTGACGATCTCCTCATGACGACAACACAGCTTTTTTCCCAAAAACCCGAGGTCCTTAGCCGCTACCAGTCCCGCTATTTGCACCTCCTGGTAGACGAATTCCAGGATACAAATGTTGCCCAGTATGTTCTGGCAAAGCAACTTGCGGGTAAACACAGGAACATATGTGTGGTTGGAGATCCCGACCAGTCAATCTACTCATGGCGGTATGCCGATATACGCAATATATTGAATTTTGAAAAGGATTACCCCGACGCCCGCATTTTCTATCTCGAACGGAACTACCGTTCAACCAAAACTATCCTTGAAGCGGCAACCAGTATAATTTCCTGCAATAAGCAGCGAAAATCCAAGAGCCTGTGGACCGAAAATGAACTCGGTGCTCCCATTACTGTGTCTGAGATGTACGATGAAAAAGAGGAAGCCCAGGAAGTTGTTAAGGAGATAGAAAAGCTGACCCGTAACGGCAAAATAAACCTCAGCAACTGCGCAGTTATGTACCGTACCAACGCTCAGTCCCGGGTCCTGGAGGAAACTTTCATGCGTTTCGGCATGCCTTACAAGCTTATCGGAGGGACCCGTTTTTATGAGAGGAAAGAGATAAAGGACACCATCGCCTATCTGCGCCTTATAAATAATCCATATGACAGTGTAAGCATGACCCGTATAATCAACGTGCCGGGCCGCGGAATCGGCCAGCAAAGTTTCAACCGGTTTACAACCTGGGCAAACGAACAGGGTTATTCTTACTATATTGCATTGAAAGAACTGGAATCATTAAACACGCAAGTTGGCGAGAAGCAAGAAACACCGGTACTTCCCATCCCCCTGAGGGCTGCAGCGGCTTTTCAAAAATTCATTGATACTCTGGAGGATCTGATAGACTCCAGTAAAAAGCAAAACATTTTACAACTTTTCGACGATGTCTTGAAAAGGACGGGATATAAAGAATACATCCTGGGTGAAGATGACGGGGAAGAACGATGGGAAAATATTATGGAGTTGCGAACCGTGGCCAGCGACTTTGAACACCTTCCTGCCGGTGAAGCCCTTGTATCGTTTCTTGAAAAGGTAGCTCTGGTCCAGGACGTTGATGCACTGGACGAAAAAACAGAGGCCGTTACCCTTATAACACTGCATAAAGCAAAGGGTCTGGAATACCCTGTAGTTTTTATTATAGGTATGGAGGAACGGCTTTTTCCCCATTCCAGGTCTTATGACGACCCCGCCCAGATGGAAGAGGAACGCAGATTATGCTACGTCGGTGTTACCCGGGCTGAGAAACACCTATACCTGTTCCATACTTTCAGGCGAACCTTGATGGGAATGAACAATACCAGCGAACGTTCCAGATTCCTCGATGATATACCGCCACACCTTATTTCCACAGGCAGCGGAGGAAAACCCGTTGAAACCGGAAAACAAAAAAGGGAGGGTGAAATAACCTGGGAAACCAGCCAGGTTCTCGAACCGGTTTTGGAATTGAACGAAGGTGACCGGGTTTTGCACGAGGTTTTCGGCCAGGGTATCGTGCAAAAATTGATTCCTGTCCAGGATGATTTTGAGGTTATGATTAAATTTCATGACGGACTCGGGGTCAAAAAACTCCTTTTAAGCCTGGCCCCACTGGAAAAACTGGCATAGTCAACAGAAAATAATAATGGGGCAGTGAATTATGGATGTTTTCCAGGCCATAAACGAGCGGCGCAGTATAAGAAAGTACCGCACTGACCCTATCCCTGACGAGTATCTTCAAACAATATTAGAGGCGGCTCGCCGTGCCCCGTCATGGCACAACACCCAGTGCTGGCGGCTGGTTATTGTTCGGGACCCTGATACCAAAAAGCTGTTATCAGAAGCTTTAAAAGGTGGCCCATCAGAGGCAAATAACCCGGCGTCAGACGCAATACAAAGAGCCCCGGTTGTTATTGTAGCTTGTGCTTTAAAGGGAAGATCAGGTTATCTTAGAAAAGGGGAGATGGGGGGCATACCAGCTACAGATAAAGGGGAATGGTGGTTTATGTTCGACGTTGCCCTGGCTATGCAAAACGTGTCTTTAGCTGCCCACGCCCTTGGATTGGGAACGGTACATATTGGCCTATTCGATTCGAGTAAAGTTGCAGATATCCTGGGTATTCCAGACAATGTGGCAGTTGTGGAGATGATGCCCATGGGCTGGCCGGATGAAAAGCCTCAACCGAGGCGCAGAAAAGAAATAAGTCAGTTTG
>JAUYHV010000143.1 GCA_030689845.1 Dehalococcoidia bacterium | reverse complement strand
TTTGTAAAAGGGGGAGAGGGAGGACGCTTTTTATATGGGGAACTAGGCGATCTGTTTTTATAAAGGGGGAGAGTAGAATCTCCTTTTTCAAAGGGGGAGAAGAGCCTCTCCCTTTCGTAAAGGGAGATTGAGAGGGATTTTATATTGTAAGGCCATTTATGAGACACTACACTATCCATAACGTACACAGAATAATCATTCATAATTATTACTGGATTCCGACTTTCGTCGGAATGGGTAAAAGAAGACGCATCAGGTGAACCCTTCATCGTATATGTCTTCATCTATGTACCTTCATTTCTTCTTACCCACTCAGTTTGAGAAGGAACCAGTTCAAATATTCCCCATGGAAACCCTTACTCCTCCCGGGACTTATTCCCGGCAGGCTCCTTCATTTCGTTTTCTTTACATACATCTTAATTTTCTCCCCCTCCTCCTCCATCCCCAGGAACTCGTGCCCGGTAGCCTTGCACCAGGCAGGCATATCTTCCTTAAGTCCCTCATCGTCACCTACAACCTCCAGGACCTGTCCCGTCTTAATTTCTTTTATTTTTTTTGCCGTGTTGGCTATCGGCATCGGACAGTACAGACCGATACAGTCAAGTGTGGCATCGGATTTCATTTGATTAGACCTTTCATTAGTAATAATAAGCCTGTTTCTGAAGGTAAAAAACCTTAGATAAAAAGATTTACCTTCGAGTCTTTGGCCTCTAACAGGTAACTGGCCACACCGCAATAAACATCTACCTCGTCAATAAAAGCTTCTTTTTTTAGACCCATGATTCCCATAGAAGTTGTGCAGGCCGCAAACTTTACTCCCATCTCGTGGGCTAATGCCAGTGATTCGGCTACAGAGGGGAACCTGGCGTCCTTCATAAGTTTTTTCATCATCCAGGGCCCTATCCCGGCCATGTTAAAATTTGTCAACGGCAGCCGTCGGCTGCCGCCCCGGTTCATCACGTTGAGCATTTTTTTCAAAATGCCCTTACTTTTTGAATCCACCTTATCCTTTTTTATTACGTTCAGACCCCAGAATGTAAAAAACATGGTCACGTCCATGTCCATAGACGCGGCGCCAATGGCAACATTCAGGGCAGCCATAGCCTTGTCCAGTTCACCGCTGAACATGATAATTGTCGCTTTTTCCTTTTCCGCCATAATAATCCTTCCCTGGTATTCCTGTGCCTTGTTACGTTTTTATTGCTTTTTCCCCAGAGGTTCACCGCACCGGGGACAGGTTTGCAGACCTTTTTCCGCCACTATTTCGCAATTGTAGCAATAACTCATCAGCGCTTTACACGCCTGGCAAAAAGGCAAATCGGCGTCTATCGTCTCTTCCTCGCAATAAGGACACAAACATTCTTTTACTTCGGGTTTCTCTTTTTTACCCCCTTTTTGCATCGGACGTCTCCTTCTTTAAGCTATCCTTCTTACTCTTATAATCTTCTATAGCATTATGCAAAGCATCCGCCCCGAGATTAGAGCAATGCATCTTATTTTTTGGCAGCCCGCCCAGTTCCGCGGCAACGCTGTCATTGGTGATGGCCATAGCCTCTTCCAAAGTTTTACCCTGGGCCATTTCACTGACCATGCTGGAAACTGCAATAGCCGCTCCGCACCCGAATGTTTTGAATTTAATATCGGCGAGGCGGTTGTCCTTCACCTTGATATAAAATGTCATCATATCTCCGCAAACGGGATTCCCCACCTCGCCCATTCCATCCGGGTTTTCAATCTCTCCCACGTTGCGGGGTTTCATGAAATGGTCCATTACTTTTTCGCTGTAAGTTGGCATATTATTTTACTCCCTGACGGGCTTTTAAATATTTGTCATAAAGCGGTGACATTTGCCGTAATCTATCGACAACAGCCGGAAAAACTTCAAGGACATGGTCTATATCCTCGATAGTATTTTCCAGGCCGATTGTAAATACCAGGGAACCCTGGGCCAGAGCATGGTCTATCCCCAGGGCAAGAAGAACGTGGGATGCTTTTAACGCCTTCGACGTACACGCCGAACCGCTGGATGCGGCTACTCCATGCATGTTAAGCATCATCAACATTGCCTCTCCCTCGATAAACTCGACGCAGAAACTGGCATGCCCCGGCAAACGCCTGGTCGGGTGGCCCGTCAATATCGTTCTTTCTATTTTGGCTGTGAGACCATTGATAAGCCTGTCTCTCAAAGGGATCAAACGCTCTCCATTAAGAGACATGTCCTTTTTTGCAATCTCCGCTGCCTTGCCCATACCTACTATTCCCGGCACATTATCGGTCCCCGCCCTGCGTCCCCCCTCCTGGATACCACCGTCGAAAAGAGGCAAAAACCTCACCCCTTTTCTTACCCAAAGCGCTGCCACACCTTTCGGACCATAGAATTGGTTCGATGCCAGGCTGAGGGCATCCACCCCCAGGTCCTTTACGTCCGTGGGAATGTTCCCGGCGCTGGCGACGGCATCGGTATGAAGCAGCACGCCCGCTTTCTTGGTTACGGCCGCAATCTCCTTCAAAGGCTGGATAGTCCCTATTTCACCGTTGGCATGCATAATGGAAACCAGGACAGTATCTTTCTGTATCGCCCCGGCAATGGCATCCGGGTCTACCAATCCGTCCTTGTCAACCGGGACCGTTGTAACGGTAAAACCTTCCTTGGAAAGGGTCCTGGCGGAGTGCATCACGGAAAAATGCTCAATGGCCGAAATTACGATATGTTTACCTTTATCTTTATATGCACTGGCTATCCCCTTGACGGCCAGGTTATTCGATTCGGTGCCCGTTGAAGTAAATACGATTTCTTCCGCGTTGGCATTAAGCAGTTCCGCTACTTTGCCCCGGGACTCTTCCATGGCATCCTTTGCCTCTTCTCCCCAGTCATGAAGCGATGAAGGGTTCCCGTAAACCTCGCCGAAATACGGAAGCATGGCCTCCAGCACCTCGGGAAGCACCCGGGTCGTTGCGCCGTTATCCAGATAAACTTTATTAGTTGCAGCCATTCTTTTTATATACCTTCAATTATATTGTATTCAACCATCATCTGTTTTGCAAATAAGGCCTAATCCCCCTTTAGAAAAGGGGAAAAAAGAGCCTCTCCCTTTCGTAATGGGGGAAATAGTGCCTCTCCCTTTCTTAAAGGGAGATTGAGAGGGATTTGAAAGCGCTTTAATAAGTTTCGC
>JAUYHV010000139.1 GCA_030689845.1 Dehalococcoidia bacterium | reverse complement strand
TGTCATTCCCGCGAAAGCGGGAATCCAGAGCAACAGACTGGATTCCGGGTCAAGCCCGGAATGACAAAGATTGTAAGGCCATTTATGAGACACTACACTAATTAGCCAGGTATCAGGTTGTATTATTTGACGGTGACCGATTTTGCCAGGTTTCTCGGTTTGTCGGGATTTTTTCCCCGGCTCCTTGCAAGGTGGTAGGCCAGTTGCTGTAAGGGTACGATGGTTACCAGGGGATAAAATATTTCCTCGACCTCGTTAATTTTAATCCAATGGTCGTAAATCGGGTCATATCTGTCGGAAACCCCTATTATTAAACCGCCCCGGGCTTTCGCCTCCGCCATATTATTCAACATTTCATCGAAGGTGTAGTCATTGGGACAAATGGCAACAACAGGGACTCCCTTATCGATCAAGGCAAGAGTCCCGTGTTTAAGTTCCCCCGCAGGCATACCTTCGGCGTGAATGTAAGAAACTTCTTTTAATTTTAAGGCTCCCTCGGAAGCAATAGCGTAATTTATGCCGCGGGCTATGTAATAGAAATCGTTCTCATCTTTTAATAATTCAGCTATTTGCTGGATATATTCGCCGGTTCCGTTCATGCTGTAAGACATGTTATGGGATATATCGTTTATTTTTTTTACGGCAAGGTCGAATTGATTAACCATGGAATAGGCAAGCAGATAGAATATTGCCAGCTGGTTTGTGAAGGACTTCGTGGCTGCCACGCTTATTTCGGGCCCGCAGTTTATATGAATTACTTTGTCGCTAATCCTGGTCAGAAGGGAATCTGGCCTGTTAACGATGGAAAGAGTCATAGCGCCCTTTTCCTTAGCCCTTTTCACTCCTTCCATTACATCGGCAGTTTCACCGCTTTGGGAAACGGCGATTACCAGTGTTGCCGCATCTATTGAGTCGGAAAAATATTGAAATTCCGAAGACATTATTACATCGCAGAATTTCTTGGCGACCCGGGAAAACAGGTATCTCCCGACCAGGGCAGCATATCTCGAAGTGCCGCAGGCGGTGATAACCACCTGCTTGGCCCTCAAGATGTCCATGGCCAACTCGGTAAAAAAGTTTTTTTCCTGTTCAATAGAACAGCGCAGGGTATCTGGCTGCTCAGCTATTTCCTTTAACATAAAATAATCATATTCACCTTTACCTGCGGAAGCCGGTACACCTTTAAAGACGGAGAACTCCTTTTGCAACAAATTCCCTTCCGGATTAAAAAAACATATATTCTCAGGCGTCATGACGAACACTTCCCCATCTTCAACAAAAGCCTGGCGATTTGTTCCTGCGGGAAAAGCACCGGGGTCGCTGGTTGCGAAGCTCCCACTTTCTCCTAAACCCACCAGAAGGGGGCTGTCTTTTCGTGCTCCGACAATTTTTTCGGGGCAATCGCTGCTTATAGCTAAAAAGGCATATGAACCGTGGATAAGACGGGTGGTCTCAATCACGGCCTCTTCGAGAGACTTCCCCTTTGCCATGAAATCTTCTATCAGGTGGGGTAAGATTTCCGTGTCGGTTTCAGAAAGGAATTTATGTTTACCTTTAAAGCGGCCCATTAATTCCTGGTAATTCTCTATTATACCGTTGTGTACCACGGCAATCTTACCTTTGCAATCGACGTGGGGATGGGCATTGACAGCGTTAACCTTGCCGTGGGTGGCCCATCGAACATGACCAATACCGACATGCCCGTTTAGCAATGAAAAATTACATTTAGCGTCAACATCCGAAAGCAGTCCGACCTCCTTTTTAATCTCAAGTCCTTTTTCGCTGATGCAGGCTATGCCTGCCGAATCGTAACCCCGGTATTCGAGTTTTGTTAAAGCTTCAAATACTAACGGCGCCGCCGCCTCGTTTCCTGTGTAACCAATGATTCCGCACATATTCTTTGTTTCCTGGAAGCATTTATTTTAATATTGCTATCATTATATCACGATGTTGGAGTTGAAAAGACCCCATTAACGGGTAAAAAACCGCTAAATTTTCTTTGTGATGAGATTGTGACAGGAATGCCTACACCATGTTCTCTCTTTGAAAATAACCCTTATACCCTTCTGAAGGATTGAAAAGCCTGAAAAATACGAGTTGCAGAACCCTGGCATCTTGCTGGAGTTGGAAACCATTCCTGTTGTAGACTACCATTAAAGCCTGGGATCTCCCCTCGTACCCTGCATCCCATACGGCGTTATGGACGGCCACTCCACACCTCAGAAGACTGGACCTCGGTTTGGCCAGAGCCATAATATTTAAGGGAAGATGAACAATTTCGTTCAAAGTTATAAGGTATTCACCCGAAGTTAAATTAACAAAACCGTTCTCATCGAATACCATTCTTTCTGAGCTCGACAAAACCCTCTGGGCGTTTCTCTGCCCTATTGTCCCCCGGCTGCTGAGGCGGGCAATATCCCTTAAAGTCAGGTCGATGCCGTTGGGTTGAAGTTGCTCCTCCAAATTAGCGGGATTTTCCACCAGGGGTGGAGAGGAATTCAACAAATCCCTGATATCGTTTTTCGAGAGTACTGCTCCGGTGTTGTCCTGCATAACGTGTCTCCTTTAATGGTATTGGATATTTTACCAAGTTACCTGTTCTTATCAAAGCCCTGTATGGTAAAATATTGTAGCGCTATGTTAAACCTTGAGAGAGACGAGTCTCTTTATGTATTTGCCGGTAAGGGTGGCGTGGGAAAAACAACATGCGCAGCTACTACAGCCCTTCATTTAGCCGGAAAAGGTGACCGTATCCTGATTATCTCCACAGACCCGAGCCCATCGTTATCCGATATATTCGAAATCAAGCAAAACGGGAAACGCCAAAAAGTTCTGGATAACCTCTACATTGAAGAACTGCGGCTCGATGATATCAAGGAAAAGTGGAAAACAAAGTTCGGGCCGGAAGTGTTTGAGGTGGTTTCTGCGTATATACCTGTAGAGCCGGAGTTCATGGACTATTTTGCCGATGCTCCGGGTATAGGTGACGAGTTTATGCTTGATTATATCAGGGAACTGGTGGAAAACCGGTTGTTAGATCTGGCAGGAGTGGCGGATGCCCCGTTTCTGAACCAATATACAACGGAAAACTTTTCAAATAGCAAAATAGGAAAGGTGAAAGATGATTATTGACGTACATCATCACTTCATACCAGGGGAACGCATTGAAAACATTCAGAAATACTTACTGCCGGGGCAAAGTGTCGAGAAACAAGGTGCCACTATGGTGGTAAAAGACGGTAAATGGCGATGTTTTAACCTAAATAGGCTTTACCATTCCATCGAGGATCAAATTCTTCACCTTGACGAGGGTGGTATAGATATGGCGGTGCAGACTATTGGCTGTTATCATGACTGGACCACCGGGGATGTTGCACCGGGGATAAACGACGCAATGGCTGAGATTCAGGCAAAGTATCCCCGCAGGGTAATCGGTATAGCACATGTACCGCCTTTCGATGAGACCGCACCTCGAGAACTGGAGCGTTGTGTAAAGGTTCTGGGGTTGAAAGGTGTAACTATCAATACCAACACAAAAGGAAAATATCCGGATGCCAGGGCCTTTGCCCCTTTGTATAGAAAAGTGGTAGAACTTGATATCCCTATTGTTGTCCACGCAGCCTCTTTACCAGGGACGGAGTACATGAGAAAAATAACCAGGGAAGGCATTGAATCACCCGCTCTGGCACGTAGTATTGACCACATGATAGCGACTATGAGGATAATCACCGGTGGCGTCCTCAAGGAGTTCCCAAGCATAAAATTTATTATGGGTCACCTGGGCGGCTCAGGTTTCTTTACGTTAATGGAAAGACTGGGAATGAACGCAGGTACCCAGGTATTTAGGGAGATAACTTCTCACCTTTTCTTCGATACGGCGCCTGTTGGCTGGGGTAAGTCAACTCTTGCCTGCGCCATTGACACCTACGGGGTCGATAACGTTTTAATGGGCAGCGACTATCCCGCAGTTGTCAGTGATGGTTCCGGACTGAAAAAAGCTGTTACAGCTATAAAGGAATTGGGACTGTCGCCGGGTAACCAGGCAAAAATCCTTGGTGACACCGCAGAAAACTTGTTTAAATTAAAATAGTTTCTGATATAATGCCCGTATGAACATTAGCGTGTTTGATATAAAAGAGCCCGTTCCGGATATAATAGGCGCCCGGGCATTTGCCATGCTGTCTCCCTGGGTTGACGTTGGAAAAGTCGGCAGCCTGACCCTGTCATCCATCGAATCTGCCTCCGGCGCAAAAAGATTGGGCAAACTAAGCCGTCCGGGAGATTTTTACGATTTTACACGGTACCGCCCTACTGTGTATCTCAAAGGTGGTGTGCGAAAAGTGAAAATCCCCAATACTATTCTTAACTACGCGCCAGGAGAGGGAGATAATGCCCTTGTATTTTTTCATTGCATGGAACCACATGCCCATGGCGAAACTTACATAGAAGCAATACTGGAAGTGCTCAGGTTTTTCGAGGTCACACAATACTGTCTTATAGGTGGAATGTATGATTCCGTTCCTCATACCCGGCCTTTGATGATTACAGGCAGTTCAAGTAAAAAAGACAGGGATAGGGAGCTACGGCGCAAGAAAATCAGGGGAAGCGGGTACCAGGGGCCTACATCGATTACTTCCCTGCTGACGGAAAAGGCTGGTGATTTTGGTATTGAGACGATAACCATGCTTGTTCATCTGCCCAGCTACGCCCAGATGGAAGAGGACTATATGGGTGTTTATACTGCTTTAAAGGCTTTTAATTCCATGTTTGGATTGTCTGTAGATTTGGCCGAAGTTAAACAACTTGGTGAAGAGCAATATAAAAAGCTCGACCTTGCAGTGGAAAATAGTTCCCAAGCCAAGGAAATGGTAAAGGCCCTCGAAGAGAACTATGATGCAGAGGTATCCGTCGCGAAACGTAGCAAATCCCCAAAAATATTGTCTCCCGAGATAGAAAATTTTCTACGCGACATGAGCGAGCGGTTTCACTCAACTTAAACAACTCATTGTTTTTCTCTGCCTGAAAAGCCGTTTTGCTACTATCGCAATTTTTTTTGTATTTTCGTTTAATTCATGAGCAGAACCGGAATATTTTTCCACTACCAGCAGGGTAACAGGTTGAAGGATTTTCCAGATGTACTCGCTGATTTAATGGTAAAACACAACGTTTTGTTTTTTGATGCTTATTATCCTTCAAAACCCGTGTCCTCTTTTGAGCTTGAACCTGTCACCCCGGATATGATAACAAGGGTTCATTCTCCTGAAATGGTAGAAAAGGTAAATAATAGCGGAGTCTACCTGGGGGCCATGTATTCAGCGGCTGGAACGGTAGCTGCCGGACGCAGGATTTGGAATGGTGAGATAGATAACGCTTTTATTTTTACAGGTTACGGTGACCACCACGCCGGTAGTAACTTTTTTGGAGGAGGGTGCTACTTTAACGGGGCGGCTATTGCCATAAAGGAGTTACAGAAGGCCTTTGGAGCCCGGCGCTTTGCCATTATCGATACCGATGCCCACCATGGTGATGGTTCATGGGAATTATTTGAATCAGATCCTGATGTAATGTACTTTTGTTTTTGTCCGGGGCGCGACGAAAATAGTGGAAACAATTTCAATATACAACTTCCCTGGCCGTTAACTTCGGATAAATATTTAAAGCTCGTTCGGCAGTATTTTATTCCCGCGGTCAAGTCGTACCAACCGGAAGCCATTTTCTGGAACTGGGGTTATGATGGAACGGTGGGAGAATATGGAGATATGGGGCTCCCCGTTGATTTCCACGCCAAACTGGCTAGTGAACTAAAGGAAACAGCCGATAAAATATGCTCGGGAAGGTTAATAACTGTTCTATGCGGCGGCCAGCGGAGGGATTACGCTGCTCGCCTCATCCCGGAAATCATAAAGGTACTGGCAGGACCGGATATTTCATGTCGCGGTTCTACCTGTCATTAATCGGTAACCTTGTAAATCGCTACATCTCCGTAGTTATAAACCTTTTTGAAGTAATCGGGGTTGGCTCCGAACTTATTCAATCCCTCCGGCGGGTACGTTCCCTTTTCCAGGTTTCCAATATAAATATACTCTATTTTATACTTGCTAATTAGGCCCAATGTTTCATGCAAATCATTCTTGCTGAAAATAGCGGACGTATCTACTACCCGTTCCTGCACTTCATCCCAGGTTCGTCCCCACTGTACTTCCCAGGAATCCCATCCTAAAGTGGTTGGCAGTCCCGTCAGTGACGATACCCTGGAGTTATAAATACCTATTCCATGCCCCGGGGTTTCCAGAATTACGGGTGTTCCGGAAACGTTATTATTAAGCCATTTTATGGCCAGATAATCGCTATTATTATAATGTTGCAAATAGGTCAATCCATTAAGTGAGTGGCGTCCGGGCCCAAGAAAATTCGTCCTTCCTGATGTCCAACTGGCAGTAGAAGCAACCGGGTGTACCAGCGATGCGGAAACCAGCAATACAGCGGGAATTACCGTGAGATATTTTGTAATTCCTGTAAATTTATTTGTTATGTAATAGAGGCAGTATGATGCTGCTATTCCCATAAAAACCCATTGAGTAAGGTAACTTTTCATTACTGTGTTGTAACGCTCCCATGGGTGGCTATAGGCATCTTTGATAAAAAATATATCTGAAACTAAGGCCAGCCCCAGGGCCACGAAAATAAGAACAGCGGTGAACTTTAATTCCATTTCCGATTGGTCACGGATTAATATTAAGGATACAAAGGCCAGCGGCGGTAACAAAATAATTAATATTTGAAAATTCATCAGCAAGGCTACCGCTGTACCGATAATAACCGCAGAGGCAGGTATGAGAATGTGATGCGCTTTATTTCTGTTGGCAACAAATACGGCCGGGAAAATGATAAACAAGAAGGCAATAAATATACCGAGGTAACTGTAAAATGGCGTCCTTTCTGTGACAATACCAAAACCTCGAATCCCCGCCGGACCCCGGGTCAGTAAAAAGGGAAGATACAGGATTAACCCTGATATCACCACAAAAATGATCCGAAGAGCGGTGTCCCTTTTATTTAGAAAGACCAGTGCAATCGCAAGAAACACAAGGTAAACCGGATAAACCCATGGATTTATGAACAGGAAGAACCCAAGAGAAATAGCAATGACCGCCCATTCAAGAACCGGTTTGAATTTATGCTCCCCCGGGTTAACCGAACGGCCAAATACAAGGTTCATCACCAGTTGTATGAACATCAACTGGAAAGGGATACTGCTTGCCATGGGATGGTTGTCGGCGTTGGATAATACGTAGTAAGGGTAAAACGTGACTGCATTAGGTATTATCCAGATAGTGCTCCACCAGTTGAAAGAGAAAAACCAATCGTTCAAGCCGCTTAGCGTAATCGGGGTGAACCCCCATATTTGTGTGTGAAATATCTGGGCAGCCAGTTGAATGGACCCGGTAATATAGCCGGCGAAACAAACAAAAACAGCGGAAATGATTCCATATTTTAATTTTTTTGTAAGATTGTATCCAATTCCACAACAGGCTGAAACAGCCAGGGAAAAAAAGGTTGCCGCACCGGTATTAAAGGCAATTTCAAGGGGAAGGTTAGTCAGTTTTCCCATCCAGGCAATGATGAGATGCCCGGCATAATAATATGGTATGGTTGCCCCCGAGAACCACGGGTCACCAGGCGGAAAATAGGTGCTGCGGAATATGGATTGTATGAAGCCGAAGTTGGCAAAATCTTCCAGTTGGGAGAAATAGATGTCCGGTCTCTGCCAAAGCATCCAGATAAAAAACGAATATGAGGCGGCGTAAAGTAATTCTATGGATATTGTGGACCTGTTAAAGAAGTTGCTTAATTTGAAGGTATGCCGCCGTATCCCAAAAATAAATGATAACAATGCCAGGATCGTTATTGATAAAATTATTACCCAGTTCCCAAATTTTAACATCCTCAAACTCGGAAACAGCCATATAAAATATGTTGCTATTAAAATACCCAGGATTTTTGAAATGCCGTACCCCCTGTCGGGCATGGAACGACATAATCCTGCTGTAAAGGGAAATGCAATCAACCCTATCACCACGGTAAGCAACCAGAACAAGAATGAATAGAAAATATCTTCCATCGTGGCTTTAATAATAATGTTTCTTATATTGAGATAGCAAGAATCTTATCTTGTCCTAATCCGTTGTTGCTTGTTGAAGTATCTTCAACATTAATTAGTTTCAGGTCCAGGTAAAGGTTTTTTAACCATTAAACACGGCCTCCGTACTTTATGGATAAACCCGGCATGCCGATAGAGTCGATGGCCTCTATTATCAACAAAAAAGCCCTTTAAACGGTCAACCCCTACCAAACCCACCAACAAACATTTGAAGAGGCTTATTTTTGGAAATTATGAAGGGTATAAATCGAAGGGTTCGTTCAGTTGTTTTAATTTGTTATCCCCGGGGTTTTTCATGGGATTACCGACTGCTAATACCAGCTGTGAATACAACAACGTTTTCACTGAATTACTTGCAATTACATTGAAGAGTGTTGTAAAGATAAAAAGCAACATTGCAATATATATAAATGTTGTCTTGTAATAAATGCAAGTATTTTAATGATATTGGCTATAGTCACGTGTTGCCCGATAAAACCGGTCATGTTCCGTTCATTGCGAGGGGATTGGGATATTGCAAGGTGTCCCGAGAATAGAGCCTTGTAATATTGCAATATCGGAACTTGACAATTAATTAACTTGTATTACAATTGTATTGTAATAATAACAAGTAGTATTTATTGACAAATATATTGAAATGGAAAAGAAAAAATACCTTGCACCCTACGTACCGTCGGAAGTAATAAAAACGTTCCTGGAGCATATAAGACATGTCGATACGCCTCAAAATGTAGACGGTAGGTTGTTACAGGACTACGGGATTACAAGGGGACAGGTATTCGGTGTTTTAAGCGCCCTGAAATTTCTCGGTCTGGTCGAAAGTGACGGCAAGCCTACACCAATTTTCAGGTTACTGCAGTCGGATGAAATTGAAGACTACCAGAATAACTTAAGGGTTTTATTAAAAAGGGCTTACAACACTTTATTTTCTCGTCTTGATGTTTCCAGGGAAAGCAGGGAAACAATTGTCAGTTATTTTGCACGCAATTACTCCCCTGCCACTGCGGAGAGAGCCACCCGTTTATTCTCTGACCTTTGTGTTTTCGCCGGAATTCCCCTTGGCGGGATTGGCATCCAGCAAAAGGCAAAACCGGGCCGAAAAATAAGGGATACAGTTGAATCAATTCCTCAAGTTCCAACAGCAGACAAAATATTTAAGGGGTTTACTCCATCGGACCGGCAAATAGACAAGACACTGCAACCTGGCATAACCGTGCATATTGATTCAAAGGACCTTGTTTCCATGAGTCCCCAACAAATCCAGGCCCTTTTTGAAGGTTTGAGGAAAATCAGTGAGGTATCAAATAATTAACCCGGGAACTGCTCTATAACAAAAGGTTAGTAATATTTTGCATCCAGGTGTAATGCTAATAAAATAGTTCCAGGCACATACCGGGATTTCCCCTACGATAATTTGTGATAAGTTTCCTGCAGAAGCAGGGCATCGTCCTCCAGGTTGGGGCTTTCACAAATTAACAGCCCTGAGCATCCGTTGTCTATCAATGCCTGGAGAAGTTCGGTGTAGTTAAAATTGCTTTCCATCAAGTTCAGGTGCTTGGTTTCACCACTTTTACCATATTTAATGCCTGAAACATGAAGGTGCATCGACTCCAGGGAAGACGGCCCCAGCTTTTTCCCCACCTTTTTCAAAAGTCCTGAGAATTCAGGATAGGAATTAAACCCTGTTTGCCTGGCGTACCAGTGGGAAAAGTCGATACAAGGGGCTACCCCGGGTATTTCAGCGCTGAGTTCAAGGATTTCGTCAAGGGTGCCGAAAGAACTTATTTTGCCGCTTATTTCCGGCCGGATCCAAATGTTGATATCCTCTTCCTTAAGAGCCTCCATTACCCTAATTATATTGTCCCTGACAACCTGGTAAACCTTTTCACGTGCATCGCCCATGTAGAATGCAGCATGAAATGTTATGGAAGTCGCCCCACATTGGGAAGCGATTTGGGCAGTTTTTATTATTTGCCGCCGGCTTGATTCAATGGTTCCGGGGTTCCTGCTGTTGAGATTGATATAATACGGACAATGGGCTGATAATTTTATGTCATGTCTCTGGGCTGTTTCATACACCATTAAAGCAGTTTGCTTGTTCATGCGGACTCCGTAAACAAACTCAAGTTCCATACACCCAAGCCCCAGTTGTTTTATTTTTTCGATCCCGGCCCAGCTTGTTGGTCCTGTGGAACTGCGGGGGATACCGGCCGTACCGAATATTATGCCTTTTGCCTGGTTCCTACCACCCATCCTATGCTTCTTCCAGGACTATCGACCCGCTTTTTCCGCCGCTCTTTTTTAACAGGCGGATGTTATCGAGTTTTATAGTCCGGTCCACCGCCTTGCACATATCGTAAATGGTCAATGCGCTTACTGCCACGGTGGTCATTGCTTCCATTTCCACACCTGTCTGACCGGTACAACTAACCGTGGCCGTTATTTCAATGGAGTTCTCTGATTTAAGTACCTTAAAGTCCACGTTTACATCGCCCAACAAAAGGGGGTGGCACAGTGGGATTAAAGAAGGCGTTTGCTTGGCCCCCATTATGCCGGCAACCCGGGCAACTCCCAGAACATCACCCTTTGTAATATCCCCCTGCAGTAACAACCGGATGGTGGAAGGTTTCATTCTTACGATTCCCTTTGCTACAGCAACTCTGTTAGTATTCCCTTTACTTGTTATGTCTACCATGCGGGCGTGTCCTGACTCGTCCAGATGGGTTAATTTTTCCATGACTATCCCCCTACCTGAGTCATAAATTTGTCCCGGGGGACTATGTTTTCGGCCAGCCTGTGACCCTCAGGTTTACATTGGGCACCGTCCCGGATTAAACCGGACAGTTCGTCGAGACCAACTCCCCGGCGTAAAGGGTCTCGTAGATTAATTTCATACTCGTCCAGGAGACACGGTCGCAGCATGCCGGTTGAGGTCAGGCGAAGACGGTTGCACGAAAAACAAAAATGCTCTGTAACGGGGCTGATAAAACCGATTGATCCTTTTCCACCGGAAAAACGATAATATTTGGCCGGTCCTCCCCCCTGGGTACCGGTTACGGGAATAAGGGGTCCAAAAGTCGCTAATCTTTCCCTTATTTCAGTTACAGTTACAAGACGGTTTTCATCCATTTGCTGACTGCCAAAGGGCATAAACTCAATAAAACGGACATTCCAATCCGATGTCAAGGTTTTTCTGGCGAAATCCAGTATCTCGTCATCATTAATTCCCCTTAAAACGACAACGTTTATTTTTACCGGTAGCAGACCTGCTTCCTTAGCCGCTTCAATGCCCTTTAAAACATCTTCAAGCCCCTGCCCTCTTGTAATGGTCTTGAATTTGTTTTCCCTTAAGGTATCAAGGCTGACATTAACTCGTTTCAACCCTGCATTTTTTAGTCCAGTTGCGTACCTGCGCAGCAGAAGACCGTTGGTTGTGAGGGAAAGGTCATCAATCTCGTTGATCTTCGATAACATCTCGACAAGGCTAACAATACCCAGCCTAACAAGAGGCTCCCCGCCTGTAATCCGCACCTTTGTAATGCCGGTGGCCGCCGCTGCCCTGGCAAGAGTAAAAATCTCCTCGTAAGAAAGCATATCCTTTTGATCGTTCAGGCATATGCCCTCCTCGGGCATACAATAAATACAGCGGAGGTTGCAGCGGTCAGTGACCGAAATCCGCATATAGTTTATTGGTCTGTTAAAAGAGTCTGATAGTCCTGTCATGAAAAAATCGTTTCTCTAATATCGTTAAGGATAAGTCGTGCTTTGCCTGCCGCTTTTGCCCGGTGGCTTACCTGGTTTTTTATTTCCGCGGGCAGTTCTGCCATCGTTTTGTCGATTTCTGGTATGAAGAATATCGGGTCATAGCCGAATCCACCGGATCCTTGAGGCGTGAATGTTATGTAACCTTCACATATGCCTTCACAGATTGAAACCTGTCCTGCTGGTGTGGCAATGGAAAGGACGCAGCGAAATCTTGCCGATCTCTTTTCCCAGGGGATATCAACCATTTTCTTTAAAATAAAACTGATTCTTTCTTCATCCGAGGCGTTTTCCCCTGCGTACCGCCTGGATCTTATACCCGGTTCCCCACTTAATGCATCTACCTCGAGTCCTGAATCGTCGGCGATGGATATCAACCCGCTTGCCCTGGCATAATCAGTCGCTTTTAATCGCGCATTCTCTTCCATGCTCCTGCCAGTTTCTTCAACGGATAGTTTGATGCCTTTTGTGTCGGGACTTAGAATGCGAAATGGTATTCCTTCTAATAGTTGAGACAATTCCCTGATTTTTGCCTTGTTTTCCGTTGCCAGGAGAAGCTCAGGATATTTAGACATGGATTTTATATGTTCTGCATACGAGCGACAAGCTTATTCATGACCATGGGCATACATGAATGCTTTCATTGTGCTCACCTAACGTGTGGGTCATAATGAGTTCAAGGTCATCTCCGCATCTTTTTACGTGATAGTCTACGAGCAGCCCTTCTTTCTTTGCTTTTGAAAGATTGCTGCCGGCTTTTTCCAACAACCTGGGATGGGAACTGGAGTGGCCTAC
>JAUYHV010000124.1 GCA_030689845.1 Dehalococcoidia bacterium | reverse complement strand
GCCGAGATCAAAGAAACCAGAGAGCGAGTCGGCCGGGAAATCGCCCAAATTGTTCCCATTGCTCAGGATACAATTTCTCAACTGGGAAAAGACCTGCGTCGGGGAAACGAGGAGGCCCTGGCGGAGGTTCACCGTCTCAGGGACGAAGCCATGGAGGTAGGCAGAGAGGTCGGACGTTTTAAAGGGATGCTGGAAGCTAACGAATGGCTCAAGGAACTACTGGACCTTGTGTGGGGTAAGGAAAATGTGGAAGGCAAACGGGTCAGGACTATCGCTTTACCGGTTTTACGGAGTATCGCCGCCTGGTTGAAGCGCCAGGGCACCCCCTCTCTGTCCTCTGCGTCTCTGTCACTGGCCATTGATAGAACGATTAGCGAGCTGGAAAAATGGGAAGTCTGAAGCCATTTCATAACCAACTGAAACATTTGCAGGATAAGGCCAGGAATCTGACCGCCACCGGTCTTGCATTGAATAATCTATTTGCCGAAGAAGCGAAACGTTTGGAGCAGTGGGACGAAGCATCACGGTTGGAAACGCTATGCTTCTCCCTCAAGCAGGAAATGGAACGGGAAAAGAATGGTGAGGATGCAGAACGATATGGCCATAGCCAGTATGATCTGATGGTATCCCTGGGTGGACTGGCAATAGGCGGTTTGATTAAGGCGACATCAAAAAACAAACAACTATCAGCTTATGGAGATTATCTGCTTAAGAATCCTGGCAATAAAAAGCGCCCCTTCGGCCTGGTTCTCATTCGTATCGGCCCTAAAGGCTTGCCTGATGATATGGGAGTTGTTTCTATATCACGGTGGGCTCGGGAATCAAAACGGGACGAGTCTGAGGTGATCGGGGAAATAAGAGAAGGCGGCTGTCTCCTGCTCGACGAAGATACCTTTTCTCGCTTGATCAATAAGCTGGCAGATGATATTCGCGAAGGACGGCGGCGTTTGCCCATATCCCTGAAGGAATTAGCCAGAGGAACAACATCCGGTTCCTTAAATATGGAATCTGCCGCCTCGAAGTAGCGGCTGCAAAGTCGCCCACAATAATCTCCTCAATGTTCCCCGGAAGCTGGACAGCGGCATCTTTCTGCCAGCGGGATTAGGTATAAGGTTTAGTGATTGTCCATTTACCGGATACCCTGTTTCCCATACCCACCACGTCAACGTAGGGTACCGTCCGATACCCGTTACTCACCCCAATATGTTCCAGCAACCCCAACGATGTCAACAGAGCCATCTTCCCCGCCTTCTCCGTCACTCGTAGCCCGCCTGGGATAAAATTCCGACCCCCGATTGAGGTTGCCGTCAACCCATCATGAAAATATAGGTTCATTTTTAAATTTAACTTTCCTTCCTTTTGTGTGATTATGCTATCAGGCGTTCCCGCCTCTGCCCTTTAACAACTGAATATTAAATTCCCGAACCTGGACGTTTGCCCCGCATTCACAGCAACCGAACCAATAAAGGGGGTAAACGATGATTACAGAGTTACACGGGTATTGCAGCCAGTGTAAGAAGGTCTGGACATTAAAAGAAGGGCAGGGCGTTTGCCAGTGGTGTCAGTGACACAGTTCACAGTCACAGTAAAACACAGGGGCAGGTCACAGTGACACAGTTCACAGTCACAGTAAAACACAGTAACACAGTAAAACGAGGCTATTTTGCAACCTCTGTGTTACTGGGTAGCCTGTGTAGCGCCACCGGTTCTGCACTGCGACTGATGAACGGACCGCTCCGGGCAACACCCGCGTTGGCAAGGAAAGACCATAAGGCAGTTTTCTAAGGCAGGCGTTCTTCAATCCACGATTTTACCAGCCTAAAGTTATTGCACAGATAATATTACCTGAAGGTTTCGAAAAAGTTGATGGTGATCTGGAATGGGTTGGTGGAGATGGGGGGACAATAGGCAGAACCTTTAAGATGTCTTTTGCCCTTACAATTTAGGCAAATATAACCCGACCCCGTAGTGCCTACCTTAGCAACTGTTGTCCCGGCAACATAAAGATTTTGTGCCCAAACCTTGTTGACAAAGGTAATTGTTACGGTCGAGTAGATACTACACTATTGTATCTGGTTAGCAGCCCGTTGAACATTTTATCTTATTGGTTAATTTGAAAAAACAGTTGAATAATTATTTACTTGAGAGCAATACGGAGATTCTAAGAGCAACTGGACTGGTTTTTTAGGTGATGGTCAGTCTTGGACA
>JAUYHV010000122.1 GCA_030689845.1 Dehalococcoidia bacterium | reverse complement strand
AAAAATTTGCGGAGTTCACACCCGCCCTGTTCTGAAGTAAGGGGGTGATGCATCACTAATCTATTGAACGAGTACCGTTGATTGACACATAATATCTCCTGAAGTATCATATCCCAAGTTTTCGCAGGAGAGAAAAAGTCGTATGCTGGCTAAGGTAATGAGTTGTGCGGTAGTAGGTCTGGATGGAGCTTTGGTAGAAGTAGAGGTTGACATCTCCCAGGGCTTGCCTTCGTTTACTATCGTAGGATTACCCGATACGGCTGTTCAGGAAGCAAAAGAGAGGGTGAGGGCGGCTATAAGGAATTCAGGCTGCACATTTCCCAATAAACGAATTACCGTTAACCTGGCCCCTGCCGACTTGAAAAAAGAAGGGCCGGCTTACGACCTTCCCATTGCCATAGGAATTCTTGCCAGTTCACAGCAGGTCCCTGGAGATATTTCTAATAACCTTTTTTTGGGTGAACTTTCCCTGGATGGGGGCTTGAGACATACTCACGGGATTCTTCCCATGGTGGTGGTGGCAAGAGATAAGGGACTTGAATCTATATTTGTCCCTTCCGTGGATGCCAGGGAGGCGTCCCTGGTGGAAGGCTTGAAAGTATATCCTGTAAATTCTTTGAGCGAACTGGTGGGGCATGTAAGGGGGGAGACAGCCATCAACCAGTACCTGTCAACGGACCTGGAGGAAACCGAATTTACGCCCTTGTGGCATTATACGGACCTGGCAAACATAAAAGGACAGGAACACGTGAAAAGAGCCCTGGAAGTGGCCGTCGCCGGCGGTCACAATATGCTTATGATGGGACCCCCGGGCAGCGGCAAGACTCTCCTGGCACGAAGTATGCCCGGTATTATGGCGAAAATGACGGTGGAGGAGGCCCTGGAGGTCACCAAGATATACAGCGTCAGCGGCCTGCTCCCGCCGGATACTCCCTTAATCAAGCAGCGGCCTTTTCGCTCTCCCCATTACACTATTTCCAATGCCGGACTGGTGGGAGGGGGGCACTGGCCCAGGCCCGGGGAAATCAGTTTGAGCCACAGGGGTGTTTTGTTTCTTGACGAATTTCCCGAGTTCGGAAGGGCAGTGTTAGAGGTGCTGAGGCAGCCACTGGAAGACAAGGTGGTAACCATCAGCCGTGCTCAGGGCAGCGTAACGTTTCCTGCGAATTTCATGCTGGTGGGGGCAATGAATCCCTGCCCCTGCGGCTATTACGGCGACCCGGTAAAACCGTGCAGCTGCACACCTATCATGGTATCGAGATACCAGAAGCGGATAAGCGGACCCCTGCTGGACCGCATAGATATTTTTGTGGAAGTACCAAGATTAGAGTACGAGAAACTGGCCGACGACAGGCAGGGGGAGACGTCGGAAGCTGTACGGCGCAGGATAGAGGCCGCAAGGGAAGTCCAGCGGAGACGGTTTGCGGGGACCAGGATAGCATCCAACACGGAGATGACACCGGTGGAAGTAAGACAGTTCTGCCAGACGGAACCTGCCGCCCAGAGCCTTCTCAGGGCAGCGATGAAGCAGTTATCGCTTTCCGCCAGGGCTTTTCACAGGGTATTGAAACTCTCCCGCACCATCGCCGACCTGGCAGGTTCGGATACCATCCAGACTGTCCACCTGGCCGAAGCCATACAGTACAGGCCGAGGAGCTTGCTCTAACTTTTCAGCTTTCCTGAAAAGCTGCCTTTGAAGCAGCGGAATAAAGGATTCGTTAAATAAAATTAAACGGGGGGAAAATGATTGTTGACAGCCACTCACACATCTTAGTCGGCAGGGATATGGATGCCCTGGCGGAAATCGGTGGACCGGCTATGGGGAAAATTACGGAATTTGTACGGGGTATCATCAAGGAAAAACCTCAAACTACCGACCTCAATCTTCGCCTGGCCCAGTTGGATAAATTTGGCATCGACTATCAACTGGCGACGCTCATGCCGTCGCTGAATCCAAATAACGTATCCCTGGAGCCTGAAAATGCCCTGAAGATTTCAAAGCTGATTAATGACGGTATGGCAAGCATCACCAGGGAAACTGGGGGCAGGATTGTATGCACCGGCAATATTTCTATGGAAGCCCTGAATAGCGGCGGGCTGGATGAAATGGAGAGGGCATTTAAAGATTTGGGCCTGCGGGGTTTCGGCATGCCCACCCACGTCAGGGGCAAGCCAGTTGATGCTCCCGAATTCAGGCCTTTCTGGGCTAAAGCTTCCGAGATGGGCGCGCCGGTTTACCTGCACCCGGTCGACCCGATAAATAAAAAGGACAGGTCGTATGAAGCCGATTTCGACCTGATACACGTCTTCGGCTGGCCCTTTGAGACCACCCTGGCGATGTGCCGGCTGGTATTTTCCGGTATTATGGAAGAATACGATAACCTGGAAATAGTTACCCACCACCTCGGGGGAATGGTCCCTTATTACTGGGCCAGGATAGAGGAATGCTATATTCCCCAGTTCGAGCCGAAAACCGGGGTAAGGTTAAAGAGGCCTTTAAAGGAACTATTTTCGAAGTTTTACTTCGACACCGTCATTGGGGATAACCCGGGGGCGCTGAGGTGCGCTTATGAAATATTCGGGGGAGACCATTTCCTCCTGGGAACCGATGCCCCCTTCGGACCCGGGAATGGCGACGTAATCCTGGAATCGTATCCCAGGGTAATAAGAGAACTGGGGTTGTCGGAAAAAGAAACGGCAGGCATTCTCGGGGAAAACGCCAGGCGGCTTTTAAAAATATAAAAGGAGGCTCCCGCGAAACTTATAAAAGTGCTTTCAAATCCCCCTATTTCCCCCTTTATTAAAGGGGGAAATAGGGGGATTTTGTGGCGTTTCGCTGAAGACTTAAAAGATATGTTTGGAGGAGTAATTGTTTATCGATTTACATTCCCACATGATCAATATTAAGGACATGGATGCCCTGGCTTCCGAATGGTATAACAGAAATGAAAAGAAGGAGAAGAAATAATGGAAATTGTGGATCAGTACCATAACATTCTAACCCCGTTAGACCCTATTGATATTTATTGTGCTATTGAGAGAGCAGGGAGGGTGGCTTACAAGTCAGAAGACCGTATTACTTCCGCCTCTGCCGAGAAGTTTATCAGGGCTATTATCCAGCGAGGTCACGAATCAGTAATTGAACATTTTAATATCTCGGTTCTTTTTGTCACTGATAGGGGAGTGACTCACGAATTGGTTCGTCATCGACTTTGTGCTTATACCCAAGAGAGTACGCGTTATTGTAATTATTCTTATTCTAAAAAGGGTATGGTCTTTATCCGCCCTGTGTTCTGGGGTGATGGTGATGCTCGGTCGGTGTACTGTTACGATGCCTGGCTAAAAGCGATGGATGTTACTGAATCCATATACAATACAATGATTGACAGAGGGGCGACACCACAGGAAGCTCGTGCTGTATTGCCCAATTCACTTAAGACCGAGATAGTTTGTACAGCAAATATCCGTGAGTGGAGGCATATTCTTGTACTGCGAACATCCAGTGGCGCACATCCCCAGATACGGGCACTTATGCTCTCTTTGCTACACGAGTTCAAGGATAAGTTACCTGTATTATTTGATGACATTAAGGAGAAATAAACAATGACAACGAAACCAACGACTTCGATGCCTGTGAGCGGGACTTGGTGCCAAGGTTAGCGGAGTTAGGATATGGACTCGCTATTTATTACAGAGGCACTCCAGGAGCTAAGACATATATTGATGCCTTAGCACTAATTACTGTGGCTGCTCCATCGAACAAACGGATTGCAGATAGATGGGAGGCTGCTGGCAAAGATGCTCCTTTTGGCCCGGGCACCGGGGATGACCGGATGGAATTGTACCCGGGAATCATCAAAGACCTGGGATTGCCGGCCAAAGACACGGATGATATATTATCGGGAAATGCCAGGAGAATCCTGGGAATAAAGTAAATACTTGCATCAAAATATTTATTTTTCTTAAGGAAGGAGTATTTTTATGATTAAGGTTAAAACTTTCTCGACTCCAATAAAAGCTCTGCAGACAGCCAGGGAGCTAACCCAGTTGGACGAAGAAGTAAACAGGTTTATCGCCGGGAACAAGGTGACCAAAGTGGTATCCGTTTCGGACACAACCACGACGGATGAAAACGGCGCTACTATCGGACTCCTGCGGGTTGTTGCCTACGAAGCATAATGCAGGTGGTTTAAGAATAAGTTCAATACCACCGTTTCTTGGGTAGTGTACTGCTCGTATCCGGGAACAGTCCTGAAGTGAAAAACATATTTCAGGACTCTTTTACAGCCTGAAATCCCTGTTGCAACAATTCTTCAGCCCGTTGGCGGGTTTTACTTTCTGCCGTAATCCTTATTTTAGGTTCAGTTCCCGATGGTCTGACCAGGAGCCAGCCGTCGGTAAAATTCAGGCGGATACCGTCGGTTTTATCTGTTGACAGCGGTTGTAGAGATTTAAGCTTGACCTCTATACGGGGCATACTTTCGAAGGTTGCTTCCACTACCCCGCGGAGAATGTAGTATTCAGGTATTTCGTCTACCCATTGAGCCAGGGGCTTTCGGCTGGCTGCTTGTACTACCATGGCAGCGCCATATATCCCATCAGGGCACAACGAAAATGAAGGGAAGATGTAAGCGCCGGATGGTTCGCCTCCGAAGTCTCCTCCGTTTTTCAGTTCATCGGAAATAAAGCTGTCGCCGACCCTGGTCCTGGTAATCTTAAATCCCTGGTCGTCGACGGCCATAGAGCAGTCTATGTTAACAACCAGTTTCCCGGCATTAATTTGCCGGGCAAGGATAATGAGCAAAGCGTCACCGGAAACGAATCTCCCCCGGTGATCGACGGCAACCACCCTGTCGGCGTCGCCGTCGTGGGCCAGACCGAGGTCCGCACCGGAGGAGATTACCCTTTCCGCGAGTTGCCCGATATTTTCGGGAGACGGTTCGGACGGCCTCGGGAAAAATCCGCTGGCGCTGCAATTTAGTTCGATTACTTCACATCCCGCCTTTTTAAACAGGCCCGGTGAAATCACAGAAGCAGCGCCGCAACCACAGTCGAGGACTATTTTTAAGCCGGCCCCTAATTTCAGATGGGAAAGAATTGCCTTCTTGTGCTCTTCCACGGCACCGGGATAATTTAAACCTTTTCCCATTTTCTGCCAGCCGACGGAACAGAAATCATTTTTACTCAGGGTTGCTTCCAGGTTTTGACGCTGCACGGCATCAAAGGCGGACCCGTCGGGATTGAATATTTTTATGCCGTTATACTGGGGGGGGTTATGAGACGCTGTAACCATAATTCCCAGGGTAAATCTGCGGCCGGCGTAGGCCAGTGTGGGAGTGGGTACCGTTCCGGCATCGCTGACTTCAGACCCCGAGAACATAAGCCCTGCTTCCAGGGCTTTCTTTATAGCCTCTCCGGATGTTCTGGTGTCCCGGCCGATAATAACAGACCTGTATTCAGCGCCCAGGCACATTCCGACTTTTTGAGCAAGCTCAAGCAGTTTCCTGTCGGCTATTTGCCTGATACCGGAAGAACCGAATAATGATGATGTCATAAATAAAAATGTCCGGTGATGGTTTAGATAGCTGAAAAAGCTGTATCAGTCATAAGGGTAACAACAGGTTTTCATTTTTCGTTTACCAGGGCTTTGCCTGCGTTAAAGGCTTCCTGCAACGCTTCAGGATGTTTTAATATATCGCCCGCGGCATCAATCTTGCGATAAGTTACCTGCCCGGCCAAAGAGATATCGAGGACCGTAAAAAAGGATTTAATAATAGCAAGGGATGGTTCGAAAAGATTTGAAAAACCCGTACCGCCGACGGATAAAAACAACCCTTTCCTCTTCGACTGGCTATCGAAGGCAATGGGCAGTTTAAGAACATATTTTAGCACCCACAAAGCCTGACACCTGTCAATCATTGCCTTGGTCTGGGCGCCAAGGCTCATAAAGAATATGGGGGAGGCCAGTATTATCCTGTCAGCCTTGCGCAAAAGGTTGTGGATGCTTTGCATATCGTCGTCAATGATACACCGCCCGGTATGAAGGCAGCCGTCGCAGTGGCGGCAGGGGGCTATGCAGAGTTCGGTTAATATTATTTTTATTATTTCTGTATCAGTGTTACTTCTGGCCCCTTCGACAGCCTTTTCCAGCAAGGTGTCTGTGTTGCCTTTTCTCCTGGGACTGCCTGCTATGGCTAATACTTTGAGCTTGTCAGAGTCTCCGAAGTCCATCTAAATGTTTTCGCCGGGAGTGGTGATACCGCATTTGCGGTCATGGGTGCCCTTCACTTTTTTCTTGATTTCGTTAATAAACTCCATCGCGCCCTGCTGGTCTTCGTCCAGCAAGACCCTGTCGAGTTCCATAATCTCCTCATCGCTTAATGTAATGCTTGTTTTTGCCATGGGAATCTCCTTCTGTATGAACCTGTTAGATAATAAGTTACCACAATCAAAAAAAAAGTCAAATTGGAAGCAATAATATTCCATAAAATATTTAATAGCGAAACCGTAGTTATGAACGCCACTTACCTTGACAATGTATTTGCACTGTGATATTTTTTACATTTACACCTTATGACAATATTAACTTCTAATAAGTCCGCTCCAGGGGGGCGGATTTAATTTTTGTTGCAAAGGCCTGAACTTGAAAAGTGATTTAATAAAAAGCGGTATAGAGAGAGCGCCCCACCGCTCGCTGTTATATGCCCTCGGTTGCAGTCCCGAAGAATTAGGCAAGCCGTTCATCGGGGTGGTTAACAGCTTCAGCGAGATTATCCCCGGACATTTGCATTTGCGGTCTCTTTCCGAGGCGGTAAAGGCAGGGATATGGGAAGCCGGCGGAATCCCCTTTGAAGTCAACACCATTGGGGTTTGCGACGGTATCGCCATGAACCATCCCGGAATGAAATATAGCCTTCCCAGCAGGGAAACGATTGCGGATTCAGTGGAAATTGTTGCAGAGGCCCATGCATTCGACGGTCTCGTCATAATTCCGAGTTGCGATAAGATAACTCCTGGAATGTTAATGGCTGCTGCCAGGGTAAATATCCCTTCTATCATGGTAAGCGGCGGCCCCATGCTGGCAGGTCGCTGGAGCGACAAAGAAGCATTCGGTTCAGAAGACATCGACTTGAACGCCGTGTTTATGGCGGTCGGCAAGGTGATTAAAGGGGAGATGTCGGAAAAAGACCTGGGGGAACTGGAGGCAAAGGCCTGCCCTGGCTGTGGAAGCTGCGCCGGTATGTTTACTGCAAACACAATGAATTGTCTCTCAGAGGCCCTGGGAATGTCATTGCCCGGTAACGGGACTATCCCGGCCGTAGCTTCTCAGCGTATCCGCCTGGCAAAAGCTACTGGGAGACAAATATTACACCTTGTTGCCAGCGATATTAAACCCAGAGATATTTTAAAGCCGGGAGCTATCGCAAATGCTTTCAGGGTAGATATGGCCCTGGGAGGAAGCACCAACAGTTTACTTCACGTTATGGCTATCGCCCACGAAGCGGGGGTGCAATTCTCACTGGAAAAGATAAACGAAATAAGCCGGGGGACCCCGCACCTCTGTAAAATAAGCCCTTCCGGT
>JAUYHV010000120.1 GCA_030689845.1 Dehalococcoidia bacterium | reverse complement strand
TGATATAGCCGTCGCCAGCGTTACCACCCCTGCGTCGGTGACAAAAGGTAATACCGCCTCTGTTACCGTAATGGTGGAAAACATGGGCAACCAGAATGTCGCCGCCGATATTTCCGTCACCCTGGCTGATGTCACGGATGGCGCCAATATCGGAACACAAACTTTAGCGGGAGGCCTCGTTGCCGGTGCAAGCGCTACCCTGACATACTCTTGGGATACCTCCGGGGCAACCATTGGGCAGCACACCCTCACAGCCAGCCAAAACTTTCCTGACAGTAATGCCAGCAACGACGCTAATTCTACCAGTGTAAACGTTATCGCTCCCGGTGCCGGTGTGACCGTAAGTTCCGTAACTCCTAACATCATACAGTCCGGTTCAACGGTTAATGTAACCATCGCCGGTTCAGGTTTCCTCTCCGGTGCGGCGGTTACCTTTGAGAATGGGGCAGGCCCCGCTCCCTCCGCTGCTTCCATAATTGTCCTTGATTTAAACACCATTACAGCAAACGTTTCCACTAAAGCAGGCGGACCCAGGCGTGCCCGCCTCTGGGATGTACGGGTAACAAATACGGACGGCTCGACGGGAGTCCTTATAGGTGGCCTGACCGTATTACCCTAAGTCATAAAATTTTAACCTGCAAGAAGTAAAAAAAAGCTGCCCCGGAAGGGGCAGCTTTTTTTTGTTGTCCCGCGCCCGGACCTAATTAGTGTAGTGTCTTATAAATGGCATTACAATCTTTGTCATTCCGGGCTTGACCCGGAATCCAGTCTGTTGCTCTGGATTCCCGCTTTCGCGGGAATGACACCAATGGCACCGCAAATTGTAAAGAGATATTAGAGACAATACATTAGCGCCCGTTTTTCGAGTTGCCCGGGACTTGCATTTTATTACCCATGTGAAACCGGCAAGAAGCCTACGACAACTCCAGGCCTGCGGGATAATCCGGGATATCTCCACCGGTTACATGTGCCCATATCAAATCCCTGGAGGTTTATCCTGTTTCCCGGAATTACGGTTCAAGGAATCCCCGGCCCCCCCTCTATAAAATTTAAAAGGGAAGTCGACAGCCCTTATTCCCGCCTAAACGACTTCTATTTTCCTTTAATTATCAATGCCATACTTTTTTTATTGATGCTGACGTGATAGGATTATCGTGCCCGTGGTAAGAAATATACACATTGAAAATCAGAACTCTCTCGCAGCAGGACACCAGTAATGTTTGCATGGTTAACCGGAGGCAGTAGTCCTCCCGCCCGTTCTGAAAAAACCTCTGACGTTGCCCGGAGGTTGGGGAAGGGAGATACAGGTGCTTTGGAAGAGATTTATAACACCTGCTTCGACCGGATTTACTCCCTGGTCTTTTACCAGGTGGGAATGGACCATGACAATACCGAAGATGTAGTCCAGGAAATTTGGCTGGCCGCCGTAAAGTCAGCGAAAAGTTTCAAGGGGGAAAGTGAATCGTATACATGGTTGTGCAGCATTGCCTGGCATAAAATAAGAGATTTTCAGCGTCGCAAATACAGGAATGCTGCACAACGGCACAACCCGGGGAAAACTTATGAAACTCCCGGATTCCCCGAGTTGCTCGATACTAAACCGCTGCCTCAAGAGTTACTGGAGCAGGAAGAAGTCAGGGAATTGGTCCAGGGCGCACTCTCTTCTATTCCCGAGCAGTACAGGCAGGTACTTATTCACATGTATGTTGATGAGATGCCCGTCAAGGAAATTGGGAAATTACTGGGCAAGTCGCCAAAATCCGTTGAGGGTTTACTCAGCCGCGCCCGTTCTTCGCTTCGTGAAGCCATATCAGCTTCGGTAAAGGGAAATCCGCTAAAATAACGACAAAAAATTATAATGGTTGATAATATATCACAATGAAAAACGACAACGGGAATTTAGAAAATAACTTAAGCAGACTGCTCAAGGCAGCGAATCAACCTGTCTCCCCGAGGTCCGACTTCAAACAGCAACTGCTCAGCCGCCTCCGGGAGGAAACCGGCGGATCACTAACAAGACTGTCAGGACGAATATGGGCAAGACCGTTTCTATGGGCCCCCGCCGCTGCGGCAGTGGCTCTGGCCCTGCTTCTTGTAATATTTGCTACCCCCCCGGGCGGCGCAACCGGCACCCTGGAAATCCGTGTGACCGATGCACCGGCAAACCGCGAAATATCGGCCGTAGACGTTACTATTTCCATGGTCCAGGTGCGAAAAAAAGGCAGTGCCGGTGACGGGGAAAAAGGCTGGCTGACTATTGTCAAAGAACCGAAGAATTTTGACCTGCTCAAAATCCGGAATGTGGAGGAGTTCCTCGGTGACAGGGAAATCGAATCGGGCCAGTATGGTCAAATCCGCATGGACGTGAAAACGATTCGAGTTACTGTTGATGGGAAGGAAACTGATACAGGCGTGAATTTACCGGGCGGTAAGCTGAAACTTGCAGGGGGGTTTGAGGTGAAACCCGGCGAGAGGACTGTAATTACTCTCGATTTCGATGCGGATAAGTCACTGGTGTTCACTGGTGAAGGTAAAATCATATTTAAGCCGGTAGTAAAATTAATAGTCAAGTCCACCAAACAAGGCCTTCAACCATAAACAGGCTTCCTTTGCCAGTCCATGCATAATATCTTTCCCCCGATACTTTTATAAACCGCACAACATAAAATCCCTGGTCACTATTCGTTTTTCCTTTCCCCCCGCTCTAACTATGGGGATGCTGTTCCTGGAGACTGTACAAAAAGGCTGATTCCACGCTAAAATTCAGGTGGTGAGGGAAATCCCTTTGGCCAACGACAAATAAAAGTAACAAACTAAATAGTAAGAAGGAGAAACACGATGTTCAAAATAAAAATGTACCTGATTTTAGCCGTTATGACGCTGGTTCCGCTGATGTCCTCAGCATGTTCCCAGGATACACAGGGAATTTGGCCCGCGGCAACCCCCGCCGAAGCAGCAAATTTTCAATTCCTGGTCAGTGACGAAGAAAACGATATCAATGACTTTAAAAATCTGTTCGTTACCGTTTCGAGCATAGGTATTCAGCAGGGTGGAGAATCGTCTGGGTGGACGCAATTTACGCCGGATATTGACAGGGTAGACTTAAAACCCCTCAACGGTAAAAATGCCCAGGAAATCTGGAACGGTAATATTCCTGCCGGTGAATATAAAAAAGTGTTTATTTACATAAGCGAAGTTGAGGGCATTCTCATGGACGGTTCAATAGCCGAGGTGAAATTGCCCGGTAATAAACTCCAAATTTCCAAATCCTTCATTGTCAGTGATGTTTCCACCACCACCTTTGTTTTCGACATAACCGTGATTAAAGCCGGGGAAAGCGGTAAGTATATTCTCAAACCACAGATTACTGAAAGTGGTGCAGACCAGGAGTTCACCGAAATCAAGCACAATGGAAAGAAAGAGAAGGAACAAAAACAGGATCAAAAGGGTGAAAAGCTTCAACTTCGCCTTGAAGGTGATATAAAGCCAGGAGGCGATGTGCTGCTGGTGGTAAAACAAAGGGGAAAACCCGTTGGTGGAGCCGTTGTTTTATTAAACGGGCAGGAAATCGGTGCTACCGACTCAGAAGGGAAAAAGTCGATTACTATCCCCCAGGATGCTGAAAAGGTAGAGATCAAGGCTACCTCAGGCAATGTGAGCGGAGAAATAGAGTTAGAATTTGAAAACGGAGAACTGGAAGCAGAAACGGCAGGAGCGATTCAAAATTCTGGTGGCCAAAACCCGCCAGAATCCTATCGGGGCGATAATAAATTTCGACGCGATAAAAGCGCAGTGGCACAGCGGAACGATTTTGCGGGCAAGGGTGGGGGAAACGGAAAATATACAAAGGGCGCCGACAGTCCCGGTAACTTAAAAAAAGGTGGGAGGGATCACTTTACGGCACAATAGAGCGGGTAATATATTATTTTGTTATTCCGGCAAAATAGGATTAATGTACGAAATGTGAAGCGGAATTGGTGCGCGGAGAGGTCGGCATTTCAGGTGACGATAAAACCGCGAAATTTACTCTGCGGTCAACGGACGGAACAGCGCTCCCGGAAACCGAGGCTTCAAAAATAACCGAACCGCCTGTTCCCGGAGCGATAATACCGACATCCCAGGAAATGGTCCTGGACCGGGAATCAAGGTGACCGCGAACCGATGGAATAACATTAAGAAGGTTTAGCTTGCTCGGCTAAGCGCTTTAGCAGAAGGGCTGAGATACCGCCCAGGATGACCCAGAAGAGCACCTGACCAGACAGAGAAAGGATACGGAAGTCCCGGATGAGGTTAGCCGGAATGGAAGTGGTGTTGGAACTAACGGGCATAAGGATAAAAAGCAGGACAATCAGAATTCCATAGAACCCTGTGGTTATCCCCAGCCGCCACCGCCACAAGAACGTCTCCCTCCACCGGTGTCTCAGTAGCCAGTAGGTGGCTCCGGCCGTTATCATTGCCAGTGCCGAAAACACTATGAAGCCGATCTGGATAATCTGTCGAAAGTACATTGTATCTGGGTCTCCCACACCTGGGGGATTAGCTGGATACTTTAGAAAAGGGAGGAAGGCTACCGACCACCATAATAGTCCTGTCAGCTCCGCTGCCTTGACAACAGGCCGACGACCAGGCAAACGACGCCCCATGATGATGAAGACGAAGGCAAGAATAGCGCCTACCAACAACCCATAAAGGGCGCTACCCACTATCAATATCCCCTTTTGAGCTCCACGGGAGACTACCTCTCCACCCTCTTTTATCTCCATGGCAATTGCTTGGTCTATAACTGGCTCAGTAAAAAAGAAGTGGAATAGCCCCATAACCAGACCAGCGATCAGTCCGGCAATGAGGAATGCCTTCAACGCTGTGTTCACGTGATGCCTCTTGATAAATTAGGCTCGATATAGCTCAACAAGCATTAGTGGCAAGCAAAGCCAGCGGCGTGACGCACATCGTGGAATAGTTCATGGAGAAGGTTCTGCTGGTAGGCTGTCTGCCCCATAACAGTGCTTAAGGTCTGTCCCTGGTCAAGTCCAATAAGAAATAGACCTGCCAGGGCAACCATAAGAATACCCCAGTACTTTGCCGGAACGAGGAACCCAACTGGCTCTATCATTGTTTTTATTGCGTTCATGGCATACCTCCTTTTAGTTGTAGTAAGTTTTATATTACTTGCGCCCGAATTGCTTCTGGCCCGGGTAAACGGTTGGTAGCTAATCATACCTGGCAGGTAGGGATACCGTGGCAAACAATACTAACGCCATCTTTTTCAACGTTAGAAAGCCCTCTTTTTCCATAAAAATATTTATGCAGTTTATCCGGTTGTAAGAGATTTCCGTGAACCGGGTATTTCAGTTACCGAAGGGTGAGACTGAAGAAAGGGAAGTATAAACGAAATCCGAAAACAATACAAATTTACTAAAGAAACCTCCGGAATGCCACATCGTCACAACTTCATTTAAATACCCCGGTACTTCGGCATAATGATGAGAACGCGTCTTTTCTGATTTATGATTTATAAAAAGCCCTGAAACATCCGGGTTTCGTCAGGTGGGATTTTTTGCAGCGGGGGACCCGCTGGTTCGAGGAGTTAAATTTCTAAAAGGACAGGTCTCATAAACGCCTGGTAAATCTCACACTGCTTGCACTGCCCGATCTTTTCCTTCCAGGAATTTTTTTCCTGGCCATCGCAACAAGTCCCGCCAATAAACCAGCAATATTTTCCCGCCTGAAACTCCCAGGCTGAGCAATTCTCCCTCCACTCTGCCGGGCAAGTTTTTACTTCCCAGCACGGCTTGCTGCCATTGTTGGAGTCCTGCTTCATGTACATCAAAAAGAGAAGGTCCCTCTCGGCATGGGGCGGGATTTTTCTCCAACCCTGTTCGAAACTCTGAATCCCCTTGATGGAAACGCACATAAGCCTTGCCAGTTCACTCTGAGTCTTATCCAGGTGGTGCCTGATTTTTGCGAATTCCTTACCTTTCATTATCTTACCTTCTGCCTCAACGGCAACCTGTTTCCGGTTTGCTTCGCTCTTTTTTGCCTTTACGCCCCCCCACGGCAACACCTCCATTTTTGACAGGCTAATGAGAATGAGCCAAATTGTGCAGGGAATCCATTATATCAAGCACTTTTTTTACTGTTGTCCAGTCCTGGACTTCGTAAGCTTTCTTTAACTCGGTTATCACCCAGGCATCCGTGTCCGAAAGAAAACCGAGCATGTCTTTTTTTATTCCCGGCCATGTCTCTAATATGGTGTGTTTCTTTGGTGCCATAATCTTTCGCCTCCCGAATATGTGGATATACTACAATCATACCACAAACAAATTGTCGGACAAGGCGCAGGTAAATAATCAGCAGAAAAATTTTATTCCTTCTGTCTGTTCGGTCTAAATTCGGCTATAATAGGTTTAATAAATAGAGATTTATAACAAAGAATATACATCATGCCAAAAGTGCCAATGATAATTGCCCTGCTGCTGATTGTAGCAGTTGTAGTCATAGCTGTTAACAGGACCAATGGGAATAAAGGCAAACCCGGGAATACCGTTATTCCGACTCCTTCACCGGCTGTGGTGACCGCAACCCCGTCGTCACCCACGCCTCCCCCGTTGCCTTCTCCTGCCCGTACAGAGGAACCAGGGTTTACTGGAACACCCGTACCGACGGTGACTAAGGTTCCCGCAACCCCACCGGTTCCCGCCCCCACGCAGCCCGGCAACGTCAAGTTCAGCATTGATATATCCGCCATTACGGGAAGCGGGTTTTCAAGAAATGTCACAGCCAGGGTCGCCAATACCGGTTCCGCCGATGCCCATGGAGTATGGGGAAAAGTTGAAGTAATGTCCCAGGGTTCCAGGGTCAAGTTAAACGGGCAGGACTTTTTACGAACGGATATAGGCACCCTGAAAGCAGGCGAGACGGCGACAAGAGAAATAGCTATTAGTTTCAGCCTTTCCGACGGTCTCAAAATGGCCCAGGGCGGCGCTGATTTTGTACTAACGATAATTTCAGATGAAAACACGGAAACGTACTTATATAAATATACGCCGTAACCGCTGGATATTGGCGGTTCCCGGGATAATCATGGCTGGTATGCTCCTCATCATGTCATGCCCACCGGTTTATTCCGGC
>JAUYHV010000105.1 GCA_030689845.1 Dehalococcoidia bacterium | reverse complement strand
CTTGTCAAAAGATGCCAGCGTCGTGATTATAGCCGCTCCGGTGGGCGTCACCATCTCCCCCTTCCATGGGTCACCTGAAACCACGATAGGAGCCTTTGCCCGGGCCAGCAACTCCATGGTGGCAGGCGCCGGGACCGGGTAGTCATACCCGTGGCCCGTTTTGATACTGCCCTGGCCGGCGGGCAGGGGTGATGAATAAACCTTTTCCAGCCCCATGAGGTCGAAACCGACAACGGCTCCCATGACATCTATAATGGCGTCAACAGCACCTACTTCATAGAGTTTAACCTCATCGGGGGGCACACTGTGGACTTTACCCTCAGCTTGGACCAGGTTTTGAAAAACAGCGATACCCTTTTCTTTAAGCGCGGAAGTTAGGCTGCTTTTTTCAATGATGCTTTTTATTTCTTTCAGCAGCCGGTACTTTTTTTTGCGACGGGAGGGAGTCACGGAAACTGTTACCTGAGTCGCTGAAATGGAGCTTCGCATAACCCGGGCAGCGCTTATATCCCATCCCGAAACCGGGATTTTCTTTAATTCCCTGTCAAGTTTTTCCAGAGACAGCCCTGCATCAACCATGGCGCCCAGAATCATATCACCGCTGGCTCCGGCGAAACAGTCCAGGTATCCGGCTTTCATTGCCCGTGGTCCAGAACATCGTTCATGCTGCCGGTGCGGTAACCCCCCAAATCCAGGGTAACATAGGTATAACCAAGGGCTTTCAGCTTTTCCTGGATTTTTCTGCGCTGAGGCTCAGCAGTCAGCAGCGGGATGCTTTCTTCATCGACTTCAATACGTGCGATGGTACCATGGTGACGAACCCGGACCTGCCCGGCTCCGAGTTGGTGTAAAAAAAACTCAGCCTGTTCGATAACACCAAGGATATCCTCAGATATAGCCGTGCCGTAAGGGAAGCGGGAAGCGAGACAGGCCATGGCCGGCTTACTCCAGTTAGGCAAGCCCAGTCCCTTCGATGCCTCCCGGATCTCCGCTTTGTTAAAACCCGCCTCGCATAACGGGCTTCTTATATCTATCTCCCGGGCCGCTTTTCTTCCCGGCCTGTAGTCCTTCAAGTCATCGCAATTGGAACCGTCGGCAACCCATGAAAACCCTTCTTTATCCGCTATCTCTTTCAACCCGGAGAACAATTCCGTCTTGCAATAATAGCAGCGGTTGCTGTCGTTAGAAACAAAAGAGGGGTCATCCAGTTCCCGGGTCTTTAACATTGTATAGCGAAACCCAAGGTGTTTCGCCAGGGCCTCGGCCTCGGAGACCTCCCGGTTGGGGTAGGTGGGAGAAACGCCTATAACCGCCAGGGATTTCG
>JAUYHV010000097.1 GCA_030689845.1 Dehalococcoidia bacterium | reverse complement strand
CAGTCCGTCCTCTACCTCCGGCCCGACTTCATCCCACAGCAGCTTGGCCCCGAAACCCTCCCCGCCAAGCCACTTCAGGGCAAAGTCCCTTTCCAGCGGCTCTTTCTTTATCTCCCCCCGGCTCAGGTCAACCCTTAATATCGTCCCGGCCCAACCATACATAAACGACAATCTCCTTCGGTTCTAATATGGTATCTCGAATATCTCTTTACAATTTGCGGTGCTATTTGTGTCATTCCCGCGCAGGCGGGAATGCAGAGCAACTGACTGGATTCCGGGTCAAGCCCGGAATGACAAAGTTTGTAAGGCCATTTATTAAACACTGGCCTATTATAAGAACTAAATACAAACTTGATAATAGAAAAATCCCGATAATTGTATCAAAATTGTCCGTTACCATGCAAAAAGATTTTACGTTGCCCGGGGCGAAACCGTTAAAATGTTACTTCTTTTTCCGCCCCGGCTTCGACTTCTTTACTTTGCCATACAATTCATCCGCCACATCGCCCATGTCCAGCCTTTCCAAAGTTTCCCTCGTCGGCCAGCCTGTCTCCAGGTCCCAACCGCAATACCCGTAATATTCCTCGAGCATCAGGTTAAATTCTTCCTCGGAGTGCTTGTATCCCTTGAGAGGCCCCCTCTCGAAGGGCTCCCTGAAATACTTTTCCGGGATGGTATCATCTTTCCTGGTGAAGCCCAGGCGGGCATTAAAGGCCCGTTCCAGGTTATAGACCCGTTCCGCCACGCGCATCAAATCCTCCGGTGATAAGTCCTCTCCGATTGCCGCGGATACCATGGGGGCGTATTCACTCTCGATTAATCCGTCCCGCGGCGCCAGCCACTTGGAAATAAATTTGCAGGACCCTATTATGTCAACAAGAGTACATATATTCCTGATATAGGCATTCATCTTCGACTTGCCGCGGGGACTCCTGGGATTTCCCGCTTCTGGATGCCCCCATTGTTCTTCACTCATTTTCTCAGAGGCTCCCAGGTTGGTAAACATTGGAAACCCTTTAAGATGGTCGCCTCCCCTGGTCGACGTGGCGCTGGAAAGAGCGAAGGAGTAATTTGCCCTGACGGAACTCTCCTCACTGTTTCTGCCCTTCACCGTATGGGCATAATACTCCGTGTCCCTGCCGATTATCCTGGCAGCCCGGGAAAGTCCCTCGGCAAAAATATTGCCGATGCCTTCCCTTTTTACTATTTTCTTTATAATTTCCATGCCAACTTTCTCATCTCCCCAATCCAGCACCAGGCCACCGGTATCCTCGTTATTTAAAATTCCCCTTTTGTAACAATCCGTCGACCATGCCAGTAAAAATCCTGCTTCCGTTGAATCCATTCCATAGTCATTACAATATTTTGCCGCGGCCAGGGCAAAGGCCAGGTTGGGAGAACCGTAAGCGTAGAAGAAACCCGTAGTTGCCCCGTATTCGTAACCCTCGCTCTTAACCCCGGCAAAAGGACCTTTTTTTACACTCGAAAAATGGGAGCAGTGCAACTCACATCCATAACACCCCATGGTTTTATCGGCATATTCTTCGGCAAACCTCTCGCCGCTAATTTGCTCCAGGTGCGATTCCGGGCATTGGGCAATATTATAGTTTTGTATTTGACCGTAACCGTGGGAGTACATTGCCCTGATTAGAAACATGGTGCCCATCTTCCTCATGGTAGGCAAAAACCCCAGGTTTCGCACCCTTAGCCTGGCTTTCCGGCAGGCTTCGGCGAACTCTTCCGGGCGGGCTACCTTTACTCCTTTGGTTCCCCGGACAACTACCGCCTTCAGATTCTTCGAACCAGCTACCGCTCCACACCCCGTCCACCCCGGTGCCCGGCTCAGGTTGTTCATCAGTATGGCAAACCTCACAAGATTCTCTCCAGCAGGACCTATGCACGATACCTGGATGTCCTTGTCCCCTATCTCTTCCTTTACCGCCGCATCCGTCTCCGATACTGTCTTCCCCAATAAATGCCTCGCATCCCGTATTTCTACTTTATCATCGTCTATCCACAGGTATACCGGCCTATCCGCCTTGCCCATTATCGCCAGCAGGTCGTACCCGGCTTGCTTTAACTCCGGC
>JAUYHV010000096.1 GCA_030689845.1 Dehalococcoidia bacterium | reverse complement strand
GACACCCGAAGCCACGGCGGAGGTGTTTTCAAACAGGGTATGTATCCACGGTACCCGCCAGGATGTCTGAGGCAGCTGGGAGGAAACAATCTCCATGCATCCCGTGGCCATGGCAACCACTAAATTAGACCCCAGGGCTTTCAGACACAGCCTGAGGGCAAGAGATTCTCCGCAGCCGACACAGGCACGGTTGCCGGGGGCGAAGTACTCTGCTTTCGGCGCCACTACGGGCACGTATAAAGCAAATTTTTCCATTATTCCCTGACTCCAATCATTTGGAATTCTTCTTTTGGTTTCTTTTTCAGGGCTTCGAATCCCTGGTTCAACATGTTTTCGAAGTCCTGCGGGAAAACATCCCGCCCGCCGAGGCCGCCGACGAAACTTATAACGCGGGGTTTTGGCGTAGAAGAGTAAAGGGCCGACTTTACCTCGGAAGAAACGGGGCCGCCGGGTCCGCCGAAGGAAATACACCTGTCAAAAACCACCAGGACTTTGGCCTTCTTTACGGCCTTGCGCAGTTCTTCAAACGGGAAAGGCCGCCACAGCCTCAAACGTATCAGGCCGACCTTCTTTCCTTCTTCCCGGAGCTTATCTACGGCCAGGGTTGCGGTTTCGCTGAAACTGCCCATAGTCAAAAGGAGAATCTCGGCATCGTCGGCACAATAGCTCTCAACCGGATTATAGTAACGCCCTGTCAGGTCTCCGTATTCCTTCCAGACCTTCTTTATGGTTGTCCTGGACTGGCACAGGGCGACTTCCTGGGCTTTTTTTGCCTCGGTATATGAGATGGGAGGAGTGAAGGCTCCCAGGGTTACCGGTTTATCGGGGTCGAGGACGTAAGGATATTTATAAGGCGGCAGGAATTTATTTACCAGTTCCTCGTCCTCCAGGAAAATGGGTTCTACCATGTGAGAAAGGTGAAACCCGTCCAGGTGCATCATAACAGGAATCAAGACATCGGGGTGCTCCGCTATGCGGAAGGAGCATAAAGTCAGATCGAAAGCTTCCTGTCCGTTTTCTGAAAATATCTGTATCCAACCGACGTCCCGGGTTGCCATGGCATCCGAGTGGTCTCCCCAGACGTTCAGAGGAGCAGAAAGAGCCCGGTTAGCCACAGCCATGACGACAGGGAGGCGCATGGCGGAGGCTACGTAAAGCACTTCATGCATTAATTCAAGACCCTGTCCGGCGCTGGCGGTAAAGGTCCTGGCGCCGGCTGCCGAAGAGCCGAGACAGGCGCTCATGGCCGAATGTTCCGATTCTACGCAGATGTATTCACAGTCCAGTTCGCCGTTGGCCACTTTTTCAGCCAGGCTTTCGGGTATGTGGGTCTGGGGGGTTATGGGGTAAGCTGCTATGACGTCCACCTGGGCCAGTTTGACTGCCTCGGTAAGGGCGACAGATACTTCCATTCCTACTCTTTTTGACATTACTCCTTCTCCTCTACCATGGAAATAGCTTTAGGCCAGCACTCGGTCGCGCAAATACCGCACCCGAAGCAGTGGTAGTAGTTAGCAATAAAAAACTTTTCCTCGTTTTGCCCTACGCAGGCCTGGGGGCAGACAATGTAGCATATGCCGCACTTTATGCACTTATCGTGGTCCCAGACCGGCCGCTGCGACCTCCAGTCGCCGGTACTGTATTCTACGGTGCTGCCGGGGGTGTTGACAGCGCATCCTACCAGGATTTCTTTCCAGCTAAGGACCTTCTCAGCAGGGAACTGCAAAGTGACCTTCCCGGGTGTTTTAGCCTTTTTTTCTACGACTATTCGTTGGTATGCTTTTGAAGCTGACTCGAAGTTTTGTTTTCCCCTTACACCGAAGCGGTGGTTCAGGGGGTCCAGCAGGGAATCCATTTTTACCACCGGGCATGCTTTTACCAGGGCGCCTAACATGGTGGTATTGACGATGTTTACGCCTATGGTTTCCTTGGCGACACCTGAAGCATTAACCGCGGCCACAGGCCATTTACCTCCCACGAGTTTCGATATCTCGGCAGCCGACCTTTTGGTGTTTATCACAATAATACCGGTGTCCTTCAGTCCCGCGGTAACATCGGTGATGCGCAACAGTCCGGGGTCGAGGACAAC
>JAUYHV010000095.1 GCA_030689845.1 Dehalococcoidia bacterium | reverse complement strand
GTTGTCCTCGACCCCGGACTGTTGCGCATCACCGATGTTACCGCGGGACTGAAGGACACCGGTATTATTGTGATAAACACCAAAAGGTCGGCTGCCGAGATATCGAAACTCGTGGGAGGTAAATGGCCTGTGGCCGCGGTTGACGCTTCAGGTGTCGCCAAGGAAACTATAGGCGTAAACATCGTCAATACCACCATGCTTGGAGCCCTGGTAAAAGCATACCCGGTAGTAAAAATGGATTCCCTGCTGGACCCCCTGAACCACCGGTTCGGTGTAAGAGGAAAACAAAACTTCGAGTCAGCTTCAAAAGCATACCAGCAAATAGTCATAGAAAAAAAGTCAAAAACACCCGGGAAAGTTACCTTGCAGTTCCCTGCTGAAAAAGTCCTTAGCTGGAAGGAACTTCTGGTGGGGTGCGCTGTCAACGCCCCCGGCAGCACGGTAGAATACAGCACCGGCGACTGGAGGTCACAGCGGCCAGTCTGGGACCACGATAAGTGCATAAAGTGCGGCATATGCTACATTTCCTGCCCCCAGGCCTGCGTAGGGCAAAACGAGGAAAAGTTTTTTATTGCTGACTACTACCACTGTTTTGGGTGCGGCATTTGCGCTGCCGAGTGCTGGCCTAAAGCTATTTCCATGGTAGAGGAGGAGGAGTAATGGCAAAAAGAGTAGGAATGGAAGTATCTGTCGCTCTTACCGAGGCAGTTAAACTGGCCCAGGTGGACGTCATATCAGCTTATCCCATTACCCCCCAAACCCATATAGCCGAAAGCCTGGCTGAAAAGGTAGCCAACGGTGAACTGGACTCGGAATACATCTGCGTCGAATCGGAACATTCGGCCATGAGCGCCTGTCTCGGTTCTTCGGCGGCCGGCGCCAGGACTTTTACCGCCAGCGCCGGACAGGGCCTGGAATTAATGCATGAAGTGCTTTACGTAGCCTCCGCCATGCGCCTCCCTGTCGTCATGGCTGTGGCTAACCGGGCGCTTTCCGCGCCTCTGAACGTTTGGGGAGACCATTCGGATGCCATGGCAACGCGGGATGTCGGGTGGATACAGTTGTTTTCAGAAAACGGGCAGGAAGTTTTCGACCTGACTTTATGCTCCTTCCGCATCGCGGAACACCCCGAGATCCTTACCCCAGTCATGATGCACCTGGACGGGTTCAACCTGTCTCACATGGTAGAGCCCATCTTCCTGGAGGACGAGGAACTGGTAAATAAATTCCTGCCGCCTTACAAGCATCCTTATGTCCTCGACCCCGATAAACCGGTAACCCTGGGAGCTTTTGCTCCCCCCGCCTCATATACCGAGGCAAAAAAAGCCCAGGAGGTTGCCCTCTGCCAATCCAAGGCAACCATAAAGAAAGTCTGGAAGGAATACGGAGACCTGACAGGGCGTTACTATAATCCGGTTGAGAGCTATTGTGCCGACGATGCCGAGATTCTCCTTTTGACTATGGGCAGTTTCAGCGAAACCGCAACCCTG
>JAUYHV010000094.1 GCA_030689845.1 Dehalococcoidia bacterium | reverse complement strand
CGTCCCAGTCCGTTCCGTCTCCCAGGACATGCCCGTGCAAAAAGGCGCAGGCACGGGTATAAAAAACTTCAGCGGAGGGATGGACCTTTTTGATAACCTCCTTCAACTCCTCCATGATAACGTCTCTTTCCGCCCCGGTATCGGCATTGAATATGACGGCTTTTGTCCCTTCTTTTTCCCGGCTGCCGAACCTGCCCCTTAACCGTTCCTGAAGCATTCTTTTGTCAGGAGTCCACGTTTCATGTAAAATAAAGTTCATCTGTATTAAATAGCTAGTGTAGTAGCTCTAATATCTCTGTACAATTTGAAGTGCTTACTGGTGTCATTCCCGCGAAAGCGGGAATCCAGAGCAACAGACTGGATTCCGGGTCAAGCCCGGAATGACAAAGATTGTAAGGCCATTTATGAGACACTTCACCAGTTAAGCTAAAGGAAAGGAGGGAGTAAACAATGGCCATGACAATGCTTTTCAATTTCACCTGAAATTGAGCTTTGCAGTTCGGTGCAGGTCCTGCACCGGTCGCGCCTTCGAAGAACCTCCTTCCTGAAGCTCCGTTTAACAACACGCCGGGTGGCGCCATGGCCCCCTGATGTTGTCCCTTTTTGCGGAATTCTAAAGCGATGGTTCGAGGTTCTTCGGCCATCGCTTTATTATTTCTTAAAGGAGTAAACCAATGAAAAGTACACGGCCGCTGTTCGGTATCAGCCTGGCTGCTTTTTTGTTTTTCCTGGCCCTTGCCCTGGTAACCCTGGTGGATATCAGGAGGGGTTTCTTATTCCCCGCTTATCTAAAGGTCGGTGCGCCTTCCGCCATCTTAAACCTCAACACGGGTCATTTACCCCTGCTGCTGGCCGCCGGCCTCGGTTTATGGCTGACCTTCAAATACCTGGCAAAGCAGGAGAAGGATATGGAGAAGAAGGGGGTGGACCTCAAGAAGCAGACCGGGTTAGCGGCAGTTTTCACAGGCACGTTTTTAATCATTGACCTGTTCATTTACAGGGGAGTCCCGGCGACGCGGGCTCTTGTTGCCGGGAAAATGGGTGTGTCTCACTCGATACCTTCGGACCTCTTCCCGGGCTGGCTTCAGCCTGCGGTTGGTGGTGTTGACTATCTCCTGTTGGTATGGCACGCCACGGCGCTCAGCATACTCATAGGAAGCCTTTTCCTCGTGGCCGGAGCCGGTGTCATAAACAGGTTGAAAGGCAGCGGGTTTGGCGCCCACCTTACCGGAGCGGCTACCGCGCTTACTCAGCCGTTTTGCTCCTGCTGCGCTTCTCCGATTGCTTCGGTCCTCTACCGGAAAGGGGCTGCCCTCGGTCCGGCGCTGGCTTTCATGGTCTCCGCCCCGATGCTGAATGTCACCACTCTTGTCCTGTCAGCAGCGCTCCTTCCGACAAGGTTTGCTGTTTTGAGAATCGGAGGCGGCATCATTATAGGCGTTTTCATAACTTATGCCGTCGCCCGCATCGCAAAAAAATGGGTGGAGGTACCGGGCACAGGTGAAGTGTCCGGCGGCAAACCTTTCCTGTGGTCTTCAAAGATATTGAGCGCTTACAACAGGCTCTTCCATTTTGAAAACCTCCTGTTTGCAAAGCCTGTTGAGACACCTGTGTCCCTCATATCGAACTGGTTGCGCACCACATGGAGGTTAACCGTGGTCGTTGTTCCGGTCCTTTTAGCAGGCTCGGTTTTGGCGATGTACATAGTCAGGGTGATGCCGTCCTCAAATGACAACCTGGCAAGTGTGGCGGTAACGGCGTTTTTTTCGACCCTGCTCATGGTCCCTACCTGGACCGAAATACCCCTGGCGGCAGGGTTCATTAATAACGGCCTAACCGGGACGGCTGCAACGGTGCTGATTGCCCTTCCTGCCGTGAGCCTGCCGTGCCTGGTTATCATCGCGGGAGCAGTCCGGAGTTGGCGTACAGCAGCACTTCTGGGAATCCTGGTTGTCGCTACGGCCATAGCAGCCGGTATATTGTTCCTTTAAACGGAAGCTTAATAAAACAGCGGTAATCGCCCGCGGTGTAGTTACCAGTCGTAGAGGGACTTTTTGCACCTTTTTATCACTTCGGAAACGTTGTCCGGGTATTTTAACGGGGCTTCCCCGTCCCAGTCCGTTCCGTCTCCCAGGACATGCCCGTGCAAAAAGGCGCAGGCACGGGTATAAAAAACTTCAGCGGAGGGACGGACCTGTTCGATAACCTCGTTCAACTCCTCCAGGATAACGTCTCTTTCCGCCCCGGTATCGGCATTGAATATGACGGCTTTTGTCCCTTCTTTT
>JAUYHV010000091.1 GCA_030689845.1 Dehalococcoidia bacterium | reverse complement strand
CTCCTTACCCCGTACCTCCTCGACGCCATGAGATTGCTGGAATCAGGCGGAGCTTCCAGGGAGGACATTGACGATGGGATGGTGCTGGGTTGCAATCATCCCATGGGCCCCCTCGCCCTCTCGGATTTTATCGGCCTCGATACCGTCTGCTTTATTGCCAATGCCATGTACGAAGAGTTTAAAGACCCGAAATACGTGGCTCCAACGATTCTGAGGAAAATGGTTGCGGCGGGCTACCTGGGCAGGAAGAAGGGCAAAGGTTTCTACGATTACAAGTAGATTGGGGGACTTACTTTCCCCGCTTTTCGTAGTCTGAGCAACTGGTGGCGTTGGGCCGTTCCCTGTGATGGCATGCCCCCCTCCAGTCCCACTTGCAACTATCGCAGAGGAAGATATTGATTCCCATCATCTTTTTTATTTTTAAATTGATCTTGCTCAGGAAATTAAACTTCATAACGGTACGATCAAATATATTATATCAACGGAGGTATAAATGTGCCAATCGTAAGAGTTGAAATGTGGACAGGCAGGACACCGGCTCAAAAAGCCGAACTGGCAAGAGTCATTACCGAGGCAATGGTTACTATTGCCCATACAACACCCGAAGCCACAATAGTTATGTTTGAAGATATACCCAAGGAAAACTGGGCTGTGGGAGGAATACTTTCTTCACAACCGGCAGACAAGATATAAAAACTGCTTCTCAGGCAGATGGACTGAAGTCGCCTTCTTTTTGCGCCCGTTGAAAACGGTATATTTCCATTACGATAAAATCATGGCCATTTTTATTGTTTTTCCCTACCGTTCTGAATCCGATTTTAGAGAAGCATTTCTGAGCCCTGACGTTATCACGTAAAGTGTTTAAATACAATCTTTTAATATCCGCTTCTTTGAATGCTGTCTCCAGCAACTCGGAAACAGCCTCACTCCCATAGCCCCGGTTCCAGTAGTCCCGGTCCCCGATGAGGATTCCCAGTTGGGCGTCACCTCTTAGAGTGTTAATATCATATAGCATGCAATTACCTATGTGCCGGCCTTCAATGGTTTCTACTGCAAAATGGAAATAGAAATTCTGAGGGTGCTCCAATTCTTCCACGTAGGCATCATAATATTCGCCAAAACCCATGTGAAAGGGCTCAATGGCATCCAGGGATGCCAGCTCCGGATCTAACTTCCAGAGATAATCCTTCCAGGCATCCTCAATGGATTTAGGCCTTAAACGGACCCTGCTATTCCCCCGGCTTAAAGAAAGTTCAACCTGTGAAACCATATTGCAAACCTGTATTCGCCGTATTCCCTGTAAATTTCAGGATATTCAACGCTGGTAATCAAAAATTATGGGTTTTTCTTCTTCATCGAGGTATTCGAGCGCGTCTTCAGCCGCTGAAGCTAAACTCTTATCCCCTTTTTGCCTGTATTTTTCGAGGATTCCCCTGGACTCCTTCCCTCCTATTTTACCCAGGGCGTCAAGGGCGGAAGCCGCTACTTGAGGGTCCAGGTCCTCAGCCAGCGTCGCCAGGTAGGAAACGGACCCCTGCTCTCCCATTTCGCCTAACGCCCGGGCAACTTCGTACTTTATCTCAGGGTCTTTGTTGGATACCTCTTTATACAGGATAGGCAGCCAGGAGGTGTCACAACTTTGCCCCATGGAAAATACGGCGCCGACCTTCATTGAATGAGAGTCACTTCCATAGGCTTCCTCGATGAGTAATTTTGCCTCAGGTATCGATATCACAGAAACCGTTTCAAGGGCACGCCGTCGCAATTCTTCATCTTCCTTTGTATCATTTACCAATTTTATAAGGACCCGTTCAATATCTCTTTTTTTTGAGGCCTGGATACGACCCATTTCGGCAAAGAGAGTATATTTTGACAGCGCCATGGTCGCTGCTATGCGCACTTTAAGAGAAGGGTCATGCTCAATTGATTTTATCAGG
>JAUYHV010000084.1 GCA_030689845.1 Dehalococcoidia bacterium | reverse complement strand
GTAGCCCGGTCCCCAGATAACACAACCTCCAGGGTAAACGCTGGCGCCCCCTACAAACAGGTTTTTAATTGGAGTCTTGTTTTCGGAGCATGCCTCATTAGGCCGTAAATAGCCCATTTGCAGGGGTGAGTATTCACCTTGCTTTATCGAGCCGCGGACCATGTTGGCGAATTTATTCTGGATGTCATAGGGGGTGGAGACATAATTCCATAATATTTTATCCGTGGTCATATTGGGAGCGTAGCGGGTTAATGTGGTAATACACTGCTCGGCAATATGGTCTTTAAACTTTATGGTTCCGCGGTTTCCTTCAAGGTCATAAGGAGTGAACCTGGAAATCAGTCCCGTGTGCCTGTCAGGAGGAGCCTGCGAGGGGTCATGGACCGAGGGGAAGCAGCAGTTAAAGGCAGCTTTTTCAGCCAGCGTTCCACGGGAAACTGCCTCATAGTCATCAATAACCTGTTGCATCGTTTCGTAGCCGAGGATGTATATAAAAGCTTTGTTGACGTCCGGGTTAGAAGAGGCGGCGGTAAAATTCGGGGCTTCCTCCATGGCCAGGTGGACACCCGTCAGGCTATGCTGCTCCCACTGCCATCCTTCTATTTGTTCTACAAAATCACCTTCAAGGTGTTCTTTTCCTACCAGCTTTATGAAAGTTTGCTGGGGGTCGATGGTGCTGACAACGGCCTTATGAGCATGAATAACCGAACCGTCTTCCATCTCAACTCCCGTAGCCGCGCCGTTTTCAACAATTATTCTTTTTATGTGCTGGCTGTTTTTTACCACTCCCCCGTTTTCAACAATAACCTTGTGCAAAGCCTGGGCGACCATGTGGGACCCTCCCAGGACCATATGGTAATTCGTTGCCCTGTTCAAGTAGAGCATTACCAGGTACCCCAATCCGGGTTGATCGTAGGCGACACCCCAGTGGGTTGTCAGGTAAAGCATCATCGCCTTAACATGTTCATTTTCGAAATACTGGTTGATTATCTCCAGAGGACTCTTTTCAGACAGTTCCAGGATTTCCCGGCCGGACTCAGTGGCCTGGAGTTTAACTACCTGGTCCAGCGCCGGCACCGGTGGGGCAAACGTAGCCGGGGCGATAAATTCCTCTACCCCCCTGGCAGCTATTTGGTAAAGCTCCCGGTAGGCTTCGGCATCTTTTTTTGAAAAAGCGGCAATTGACTGGCATGATTTTTCCAGGTCGGTGTAGAGGCAAAGACACCGGCCGTCGCTGAGAGGCAGGGCAAACTGAAGCGACGGACGAACATGTTTCAGCTTGTATCGGTCCAGCGCAAGATCATTATATAGCGGGGCATAGTCAACCATCATCATGTATACGGCGTGAGTATTGTGGATAAAATCTCCCATGGTAACCGCTTCGGTTGCCAGTCCACCTCCAGCCTCATGCCGGCGTTCCAGTACCAGGACATTTACTCCTGCTTTACTCAGGTAAGCTCCAAGTTCAAGACCGTTCGGCCCTGCTCCTATTATCAATACATCGCAATCTGACATTTCTTCTTCTCCTTAATTTCTACCAGGGTCTTCCTTCTGACTCCCATGGTTTGTTCAAGCCATAGTCCTGGGCGAGAATCTTGTAACAACAGTAACCGCCCCAGGCAGCAGACATGGCCAGGGGATGCCAGCCAGAGCCTGTGGCGTAAAGGTTTTGAATCGGTGTTCGATAACTTGAAAATTCCGGTATCGGCCTGTTTCGTCCGAGTTGACCCGGAAGATTGTCAATGATGGCCCAGTTGCCTGTTGGAGCCATGTTGTCCAGCTTGCAATGGTCGTAGGGAGTGCATGCTGCGTAGCCCAGGACGTTGTCCCAGTTCATGTTGTAAGCATGGTCTCCAATACACTTTATAATTTCTTCAGCATGCTCTTTTTTGTAGGCGACCCATTGACGTTCAGTCCACAGGTTAGCGGGAATGACGAACTGCTCCGTTAGGATGGCACTTTTACCTTCAGGGCAACGGAACTTATCGACGAGGGAGTGATTGGTAATGTTCAACTGGAGGTCATGGGGCATAATACCGAGTTTTCTTTTCGCCATCTCACGGCATAAAGTCTCCGGGTCTTTACTTATTAGCATGACGCTCATTGCCCGACTGATGTCGGGATTGATGTCGCCGGCTTTATAGCGGGGATGTTCATGAAGGGCCCAGGTGTACCAGGTAATGCAGGTAATCCGCCGCTCAAGATTAGCTACTTTTCTGAGTATGGACCAGCTTAAATTCTGTTCTCCTATAAGCTTAAAGCACAGAGAATAGGGGTCGAGGGTGCTGATAACCATTTTTCTGGCTCCAATTCTGGACCCATCCTTAAGCTGGATACCCGTTGCCTTCCCATTTTCAATGGTAACTTTTTCCACCTCGTGTTTGGTAAATATTTTACCGCCGTATTTAAGTAGAATCTTTACCGCGGCATGGGCCCAATTGTGGGTTCCGCCGGTAACTCCTGCGTGCATCGGACGCATGAGGGAGATTGCATAAAGAAAGCCCCAGATTCCTGTACCGGGGATGTCCGGGGGGTTACCTACTGCGGTCTCGTTATACCGCATGGCAGTTGCAATTATCTCATCAGATTCAAAGACTTCCCTGGCGATTTCCAGGGGCGTTTTTACCAGCCACGAGGGATCCACACCATAATGCTTCAAAGATGGGTCCATGGCTAATCTCTCGAGGGCATCTGGAACTCCCGGGGGAGTGGGGGGGTTGTGTACCCACTCAAGCATAGCCGTCCAGAAAATCTTGCCGAACAAAGGTTGCAGCCGGACCCAGGTGTCCGCGTCCCGTTTTGAGAACCTCGCGATGGAGGCGGCCGATTTTTCCAGTGTAGGATCTGCCTTGCGGTTGTAAATCATCAGGGGCTCGTCGGTTTCTTTAAATATTGCCCCTGCACCGAATTCCACTTCGTTGTACCTTACCCCAAGGTCCTTCCACTCCTGGAAATCCATTTCTGTTGTGGTTTGCCAGAAAGGTCCAACGGCGGTTGCGTGATAATCGCCTATAAAACCCGGTGCCGGTCCTTCATCACTGCACCAACCGCCCCCGGCTTCATGTCTCTTTTCAAAGATACCAACGCTCATGCCGCCGTATTTGGCCAGGTACATACCAACGATGAGGGCTTTGTTTCCGCCACCAACTATTACAGCATCATATGTTTCATCAGGCATAAAGCTACCTCCTTTATGTTTAAAAAATATTTACCCTTGAAAAATAATTCATTTCCCCCATTTTACCAGTGCCGTCAAATAATAAAAATAGGTAAACCTCCACATTCTTTGTAGGAAAAAGTCCTACGGGGCTATAATCAGACAAGGTTGTTCCTTATAGCATAAGAGGTAAGCAGGGCATTATTACTGATATCCATTTTTTGCAGCACGCGTGACCGGTACGTACTTACGGTCTTTACGCTCAGGCACAGATCATTGGAAATGTCTCTGACCGTTTTACCAGAAGCGATAAGGCACATGATTTGAAACTCCCGGTTGGAAAGCGCCTCGTGGGGAGCGCTGCGGTGGTGGACGCCTATATCAAAAGCAAGCTTTTCTGCCAGGACCGGGCTCAAATATTTTCTGCCTTCGGAAACTCGCCTGATTGCCGCTATCAGCTCGTCAGGTGCGCTGCCTTTGGTCAAGTATCCCGAAGCTCCAAGTTGCAGGGCGCGAACAGCGTATTGTTCCTCCGGGTGCATACTTAAAACCAGTACAGACAGGTGGGGTTTAATGGTCTTTAGTTTGTTGAGGATTTCAAGCCCTCCTCCACCGGGCATGGAGATATCCAGCAATACAACGTCGTAATCATTAGATGAAACCATCTGGAGTGTAGTTTGCCCGTCTCCGGCTTCTCCTGAGACCACTATATCATTCGTCTCTGCCAGAATTTTTGTTAGTCCCTGGCGGACAATTGGGTGATCGTCCGCAACAAGTATCTTAATCACGGGTCTTATCATTCCCGTCAATGGGAATCGTTAGAATCACCGTCGTTCCTTTTCCCGAGACCCCGCTTATTTTCACCGAGCCGCCCAAAGAATATGCCCTTTCCCTGATACCGATTAAACCCAGGGACTTGGAACCGGAAATTTGTCGCTGGTTAATGCCGATTCCGTTGTCTTTTATCTTCATATATAATTTACCATATTTTTCATTTAAAGCTACAGCGACCCTGGTAGCTGAAGCATGCCTGGCTACGTTTGTCAGGGTCTCCTGAAAAATACGGAAAACTACCGTTGCTCTGTCCTGATCCAGGGGGAATTCCTCTTTACTTAGACTAACGGTGCACCTGATTCCTGTGCGGTTTGTAAATTCCGAAGCCTGCCATTTAATGGCTTCGGTGAGGCCCAGGTCGTCGAGGATGCCGGGTCTGAGTTCGGTTGAGATACGCTGGATCGACCTGACCGTGTCATCCACCAGTTTTATCATAGAAATAACCCTTTCTTTGAGTAAAAGCTGGTCTCCGGATAATTTTTTCTCCAACCATGATAATTCCATTTTTAAAGCAGTCAGGGACTGTCCCAGTTCATCATGAAGGTCGATCGAAATCTGTTTCCTTTCTTCTTCTCTCATTGCCTGTAAGTGGGCTGAGAGGTTTCGCAGTTGTTGTCGTGAGTCCCTGATCTCCTCATCCACCCGCTTACGCTCCGTTATATCCCTGGCGTTTATGACGACTCCCACTATCCGGGAATTGTTGATTCGCTTCTTAACCAGCCCCTCGAATATAATCCACGAGCCGTTTTTGTGCTGGACCCTGATATCAGTTGAAGGATTAGTGCTCTTGCTTACTTTCATTACCTTGGAGACATCGTCGGGATGAACAACGGTGCGAGAGTTTCTGCCGATATATTCCTCCTGGGTATAACCGAGAAGCCTTTCTATGGCGGGGCTCACGTAGCTAATCGTCCCATCCAGGTCCACCGTGATAATAAGATCTAAAGCATTCTGGATAAGAGATAAAATATCTTCAGGTTCCGGCATTCTGGGATGTGATAGTTGTTCCATCATTTTCAGCTTTTAATATTTTCTCTTTTCAGGGGGACGGAGGCTCGTTGCGATGAAAAAACAGATAACAAGCAGGAATGCGACGAGAAAGAAGGCAGGCGAATAGCTGTTGGTTACATCGAAAATGTAACCCGTCAGGGGAGCGCCGATAGCGCCCCCGATGGCAAAACCCAGTTGTATAATTCCCAACAGGGTACCCAGGGAACGCAGGCCGTAATACTCCGAAGCCAGCTTGGGCACCGCTGCCGAAAGCCCCCCGTACCCCAGTCCATAAAGGACTGCGACAACATAAAGCCAGTAAATGTTACTGATGAACATAAAAGCCGGTAACATAAGCGCAGGCGCTATAATGGAAATGGTTAAGGCCCGCTTGGTCCCGATAATATCGGATATTCCGCCTCCGGTAATTCGTCCGAAGGCGTTACAGCCGCCGATAATGGTCAGCAATAAAGCTGCCGAAACGGGCTCGATACCAATATCCGTGGCATGGGGTACCAGGTGAACAACCACTGTCTGGAGGCTTATGGAAAAAAGAAGGTAAATCATGGATATTTTCCACAGGGGAAGGCTTCGAACAGCCTCTTTCATGGTCCAGGGGATATCATCTCCTTTTGATAAAGGAGTTGGTCCCGTTGAACCTGCCGGAACGGAAGATTTTTTAGGGGCAGAAGGTGGTTTGAGAAAAAGGCTGACAGGCACAGCGATGAATAATATTATCATCCCCAGGATAATAAATGTTTTCCTCCAGAGGAATATCGGTAACAGGTAGGCGGTAAGGGGAGGAAACAGGATTTGTCCTATCCCGTAACCGGAAAGAATAATGCCGGTGGCAAGCCCGCGCTTCCTGGTGAACCACCTGGATACTACCGAGGTAATAGCCGGATAAGGCACGCTCATGCCGATGCCGCTAATTAAACCGAGGTATAAATACATTTCCCAGAGATTTTGTACGGTTGAGGTGAGAAAGTACCCGAGCCCCAGGAGAGCGACTCCCAAAGCGACTATCCATTTGGCTCCGAGCTTGTCGGCGATAGCGCCTCCCAGGATCCCGAAAAGGCCTGTTGCCATGAGCCGGAGTGAAACAGCGCCGGAGAGTTCTGCCCGGGTCCAGCCAAACTCACTTAGCAGGGGTTTGAAAAAGACCCCGAAGGAATAGAAAGTACCATTCACTATCACAATTATGGCTGTCCCGATGGCTACGAGGAACCAGCCATAAAAAGATTCACCATCGTGGGTGCGAGTTTCGATTTCCGGGCTCTCTAATGCCAATTTATAACCCTGTAGCGCTGTAACATGTATGCCCCATACTTTTGTTATTCCCGTTCAGACGCCATAAAGATTACCATATCGCTGCCTCGTTATGCCAGTTAAATAAAGTATGCAAGGAGGCAATACAAATCTTCTTGTCAATGACCGTTCTTAACTATGTTTAATCCCCCTTTTTCAAAAAGGGGTGTCCTTCCGGTTGCCGGAAGGACGGGGTATTTAATACCTCCCCCGCTTCGCGGGCACTCCTTTTACAAAAAGGAGAATATTTTCTACAGACCTTTATCCGGGTTAATACCTCCCCCGCTTCGCGGGCACTCCTTTTACAAAAAGGAGAATATTTTATACAGACCTTTATCCGGGTTAATACCTCATTTAAAGACAGTTGCTGGGTGGATGGGCACGGAGGCCAACCCTCCTGGGTGGGTTTCAATCGCCTGTCACGGCTCTACTGTTTTTTCAAACCCGGGTATCACAGGCGTCTCTGCCTGTGCTACCAATCTCATGAAGACATGCAGAGCAGACTTCGCTTCATTTGCCGCACCCTCGTCGCCCTGAGCACATGTAGATAATTCAAGGGGACTATCAGCAGGGGAATGTTTGCCGCCGGCGAATATCCAGGGGGCTTTTTACCCCCGTAACGACTGCTTCCGCAGATTAATACCTGGAGGCTACTTTTTTGGATTCCTCGTGCCTGGTGAGAATGTTTTTCAGGTACTGGCCCGTGTATGAAGTTTCGATGTTCGAAACTTCCTCGGGTGTCCCGGCGGCTACGACATAGCCTCCTGCCTCTCCTGCTCCCGGTCCCAGGTCTATGATATGGTCTGCGTTTTTTATAACGTCCAGGTGGTGTTCAATGACGATCACCGTGTTGCCCGCATCAACCAGTTTATGGAGGACCTTTAATAATGCGGCTACGTCATTAAAGGAGAGTCCGGTTGTCGGCTCATCCAGGAGGTAGAGGGTCCTGCCAGTAGAACGCTTTGAAAGTTCCGTTGCCAGTTTAACCCTCTGGGCTTCACCGCCTGACAGAGTGGTAGCCGGTTGCCCCAGCCGGATGTAACCTAAACCGACATCGTGGAGCGTCTTCAGTTTACTTTTTATCCGGGGGAAATTTTGAAAGAAGTCCAGGGCTTCCTCAACGGTCATGCTGAGGACATCTGCGATATTCTTTCCTTTGAAATAGATTTCCAGGGCTTCCCTGTCGTAACGTTTCCCTTTGCAGATTTCGCAGGGGACGGTAACGTCGGGCAGGAACTGCATTTCAATCTCGATATAACCTTCACCGCGGCAGGCCTCACAGCGTCCCCCTTTTACGTTAAACGAGAAACGCCCGGGCCCGTAACCCCTCATTTTAGCCTCAGGGATAGTGGCGAAAAGGTCTCTAACGGGGGTGAATAACCCTGTGTATGTCGCGGGATTACTGCGCGGGGTGCGCCCGATGGGCGACTGGTCGATGTTTACTACCTTGTCAATATTTTCCAGCCCGGTAAGGCCGTCGCAGTCCCCGGGGCGGTCCCTGGAACCGAAGAAGATGTGGGCAAGCTTTTTATAAAGAATCTGGTCGAGGAGGGTACTTTTACCGCTTCCTGAAACGCCCGATATGCATACCAGTTTACCCAACGGTATGGAAACATCAATATTTTTCAGGTTGTTTTCCCGGGCGCCTTTTATTACCATCTCCTTCCCGTTGCCATTTCTCCTGTGGTCGGGAAGCGGTATTTGTTTCGTCCCTTTCAGGTACTGCCCCGTGACGGATTCCGGGCATTCCATGATATCATCCAGAGTTCCGGTCGCTACCAGGTATCCGCCGTTTTCGCCCGCTCCCGGTCCCATGTCGATTACCGTATCGGCGGCGCGCATGGTTGCCTCGTCATGTTCGACCACAAGGACGGTGTTGCCGAGGTCCCGCAGATGCTTCAAGGTATCTATGAGGCGGCTGGCATCCACGGGATGGAGCCCGACAGTCGGCTCGTCGCAAATATATAAAACTCCCATAAGCCCGCTTCCGATCTGGGTGGCCAGGCGAATGCGTTGAGCTTCGCCCCCGCTCAAGGTAGCCGCCCGTCTGTCCAGGGTGAGGTAATCCAGGCCGACGTCTCGAAGGAACCACAGCCGGGTGCGGATTTCTTTAAGTATCTGGTTGGCGATAAGACGTTCCTTTTCCGATAGAAGCGACGGTGTTGAAACGGTGCCCCAAATCCTGTCGAGCCAGTCCAGGACCCGGTCAACGGGCAGGGACGTTACCTCCATTATGTTGGTCTGATCTATGGTCATAGAAAGAGACTCGGGTTTCAACCGCTTGCCCCCGCAGGCAGGGCAGGGGGCTGAAGACATGTAGCGTTCTATCTCCAATCTTACCTGGGCGGACTCCGTTTCCCTGTAACGCCGCTCCAGGTTGGGAATAGCCCCTTCATAGCCGTGAAAATACTCCCTCATCTTGCCGAAACGGTTCCTGTAACGGTGCTTGACCGGGTCGTTATTCTCTCCATACAGGATTGTTTTGACCTGTTCCGAAGTAAGGTTTTTTACCGGGGCGCGGATATTGAAATGGTACTTCCGGGCAACCTCTTCCATTTCAGTCATGTGCCAGGCGCTCCAGCCCCACGACCTGATTGCGCCTTCTGCCATGCTGAGTTCCTTGTCGGGAATAACCAGGTCCGGGTCGATTTCCATTTTTATACCGAGTCCGGTGCACTCCGGGCAGGCCCCGTGGGGGCTGTTGAAACTGAAGTTCCTGGGGGCTATTTCTCCCAGGCTTATGCCGCACTCGACGCAGGCGAAGTGCTCCGAGAACAGTAATTCCTCCCCCTCCACCACGGAAATGAGCACGACACCCGCCCCGAGTTTCAGGGCTGTTTCTACGGAGTCGGCAATTCTGCTTGTATCGGATGAGCGCTCGATAACCAGCCGGTCCACAACCGCTTCGATAGAGTGTTTCCTGTTTTTATCGAGGCGGAAATCCTCGGACAGGTCGGTTATCCGCCCATCCACCCTGACTCTTACGTAGCCGGACTTCCGCAGGTCTTCGAATACTGCCAGGTGTTCCCCTTTTCTGTCCTTGATAACCGGGGCCAGGACCATAATACGGTTGCCTTCGGGAAGGCGGGCGACAGCGTCAACAATCTGCTGGACGGTCTGCATGGCGATTTCCCTGCCGCACCTGGGGCAGTGGGGATGGCCCACGCGGGCAAACAACAGGCGCAGATAGTCGTAAATTTCCGTTACGGTGCCCACGATGGACCTGGGGTTGCGTCCGATACCCTTCTGGTCAATGGATATGGCGGGGCTCAGCCCGTCGATGTAGTCCACATCCGGTTTATCCATCTGGCCCAGGAACTGCCTGGCGTAAGCCGACAGGGATTCCACGTAGCGTCTCTGCCCCTCGGCAAATATCGTATCGAAAGCCAGGGAACTTTTTCCCGAGCCGGAAACCCCGGTGATTACTACAAGTTTATCCCTGGGGATGGTGACGTCTATGTTCTTTAGATTGTGTTCCCGGGCGCCTTTTATTACAATAGCATCGAGCGGCATTAAGCGGGGTGGTATCCTTTATAAATTTCGGTTAAAAGTATATTGTAGCACCCCTTTCGAAGCCATAACAACCGGGGGTTAGAGATTGCTGTTATCCATGTAGGCGGTCAGCTGATATGGTGGCTTGGCAAGTTAATCAGGATGGGGCAGGAATTGCGGTAAATATTTTGTAGCCTTGTTGGCGGCGATACTACCTTCAAGGTTTAAACAATGGGACGGCAGGGGATATGGTATAATTAAACAAGGAGGATATCTCAAACCTGGAATCAATAGACAAAGCACGGAACATAGCGGATATTGCTTCTCAAAAGCAGGGGGGGGATATCGTCGTGCTGGATGTCAGGGAGTTGTGTTCTTTCACCGACTTTTTCGTAATCTGCACCAGTGAATCGGGCCGCCAGACGGAAGCTATCAGCCAGGACATTGAAAAGGCGATAAAAGACAGTGGCGAGAGTGTATTAAGCCGGGAGCCGGACCATACTTCAGGATGGGTCCTTCTCGACCTCAATGACGTAATCGTCCATATTTTCAGCCAGGAAGAGCGGGAACATTACCAGCTCGAAAAGCTGTGGAGCAGCGCCCCGGTCATCCTGCGGATTCAGTAATCCACTTATCTATATCCCGGGAGTAATTGTATAGTTCCCCGGGGTTAAAAAACAGCCCGATTTCCTTTTCAGCCGAGGCAGGTGCGTCCGAGCCGTGGACCAGGTTTCTCCCCATGTCTATCCCCAGGTCTCCCCGTATTGTCCCTGCCGGCGCGGCGGCGCTGTCGGTGCTGCCCATGACCTTCCTGGCCACTTCAACGGCCTTTCTGCCTTCAAGGACGACGGCTACGATAGGGCAGGAGGTGATGTATTTTATCAGGCCCACGAAGAACGGTTTCCCCTGGTGGATGGAATAGTGGCGTTTTGCCAGGCTTTCGTCCATCTGTATCATTTTCATGGCGATGATTTTTAAGCCAGTCCTCTCCAGCCGGGAGATAATTTCTCCGGTGAGTCCTCTTTGGATCCCGTCCGGTTTAATCAATACTAATGTTCTTTCCATGATGCCTCTCCTCAGGTTGTTATTGCGTCTTCTTTAATTTTAGCCCTTAATTTGGCCCGGAGGTTTTAGACCCGCCGGTATTTAATATATTGAATATCGTTTCTGCGGTAACGGAGGCCAGGGAATCCACAACAAGGTCAGCTTCCTTCAGGTGCTCGGGCCCGTGGGTGTTGGTTACCGCAATGCATTTCATACCCGCGTTTCTCGCCGCTTCAACACCGGCCACGGCGTCCTCTATGACAAGGCATCCGGACGGCTCGACGTTGAGCCTGGTGGCTGCAAGGAGGAATACCTGGGGGTCCGGTTTGCCCTGTAGAACGTCTTCGTTGGAGGTAATAACAGGAAAATACTTTTTAAGTTTTAATTTTTTCAGGATAAACTCAATATTAGCCAGGGGCGCCGAGGAACCCAGGGCCAGCGGACAACCGGACCGGTGCAGGGCTTTAATCAGTCCTACGGCCCCGGGCAAGGCCTGGAGGTCTTCCTCGATAAAGTCCAGGAAACGTTTTTCTTTTTCTCCGGCGATGGAGTTGATAAGGTCCGAATTCACCTTAGGTCCAAGTATGTTTTTTATAATCGTGTCGTTTCTCTGTCCGAAGCTGTGACGGAAATCCTGGTAGATAAAACCTACGTTGTGTCCGAGAAATACGCTTCTCCATGCCCTGAAATGAAGCTGGGCAGTATCGGCAATCACCCCGTCCATATCCCAGATGACGGCAACCTTTTGGTCGTTGAAGTTCATTGCTCGGATCCTTCCATGTAATAACTATTTTTTTTCAGGATGAACATGGTTCCAACACCTTCCGCCACAGTTTCGCCATTTTTCAGGGCAACGGTTGCCCTGGTTTCAATGAGTTTTTTTGATATCCTGGTTATGTTTCCAGTCACAATAAGGGGTTCCGCAATCTTCGCCGGTTTTTTCAGCTTTGTACTTAACTTCCCGGTGACGCTGTCGTACCCGTTATAATAACAGGCGTAGCTCATGGCTTCATCGAGGAGGGCCATAATTATTGCCCCGTGGATCAGCCCGGGCCAGCCTTGGTAAAGTTCCCCGGGAATAAACTCGGTTTTTACAGTTCGCCCCTCCTTGGTAAATTTCAGCTTGAGGCCGATAGGATTATCCTGTCCGCAGACAAAGCAATGGGTGAACCCGTCTTTTTCAGTGGGCAAAAAACTGAAATCAGGGCACACAGCTTTTCTCCCCGCTAATTTTCATTTTGCTTTTGGGCTGTGTTATCTGCGGTTTGCGGAAATAAACGGGCTGCAACGTATCCGGCCGGTCCAACAAGCCTTTTTGTAGTTTTTGCCATCCCAGTGCTGCCAGGTAACCGCTTCTTCTGATTTGGGCCGGAGGAACGGGGAGTACGGCCCTTTCTCCCAGTGCTTTTTTTAATTCGTCAGCGTATGCTGCCATATCACCGCAAAACACCGTTCTCCGACGGATGGACCGGCATAGCGATTCTATTGTGGTGGTGTATTCTTCCTTGATCTGCTTCCAGTCACCTGTTCCGCCGCTGAAAACGGCTGTAACTATCTCACCCCTGCCGGCATCCATGAGGGGTTGGATGGGTAATTTCATGGCGGCATGCTGGTAAGCTTCTAATTCCAGCGTTCCAACAGATGTTACGGGTATTTGGAGAGCGTAGGCCAGGCTCTTGGCAACGCTTATCCCCGCTCTTAAACCGTTGTAACTCCCCGGCCCCCTGGCGACGATTACGCTCCCAAGTGACTCTCTTGTGGTCCCCGCGAGTTCAAGGACCTGCCGGATGGCGGGCACAAGTTCCACTGTCTGGTTTTTACCGCAGCGCCAGGTCAGCTCAGCGATTATCCGGTCTTCTTCTGCCAGGGCAATGCTGGCGAAATTTGTTGAGCTGTCAATAGCCAGGTTTAAATTTTTTACCAATCAAGTCCTCAATGTATTACCGGAAACGGCACAGGTAATTTGACTGCCCATGCGCCGGCAGGTTTCCGCCGCCGGATTAATGCTGTCTCCGGTATTGCTCGTAATCCTTTCAATTAAACCGGGATACAGGCTTTCCCCATGCTTTTAAATGTTACCGTGATAGATGGCTGAGTAAGTTTAAGTGTTTTTCGTCGGTGGCTTTAATAGTGAAAATCCTGGTATCGTCCGGGTCTGTATCGATGTTGACCAGGAGATGGCCCCGGGGCAGGAGATTCATCCCTTTTTCAGCCCATTCTATTACACAAATACCGTCGCTGTACAGGTACTCGTCAATCCCTATGTCCTGGAGTTCATTTATATCCTGCAGACGGTATAAATCCATGTGGAAAAGGGGAAGTCTTCCCTGCCGGTATTCTCTGACCAAAACGAAAGACGGGCTCATGATATATCCCTTGATACCCAATCCCCAGGCGATTCCCTGTGAAAGACATGTTTTACCTGCGCCGAGGTCTCCTACCATGAGGCAGACATCACCCGGAGAAGCATGTTTCCCTATCAGGCGTCCCAGGCGGCGAGTTTCTTCAGGGGAGCGGGTCTGAAGGTGAAGAGTTGTCCGGGCGGAAATGGTCCCAGCCTTTTTTTTGTCTTGAAATTGAGTTTCCTTTTTTATCAACCAGGGTTACCTTTCCGGGGTTGTTTCCGGTTATACTTCCGATGGCAGTGATGGGAGTCGACATTTGCTGTCTGAGCCGTTTAAACAGGTTTTCCTCCGCTGTAAAAAGGAGTTCGTAGTCTTCCCCCCCGGACAGGGCAAAATCGGTGCCCTCTCCGGGGAAATTAGCTTCCACAAAAGGATGGACAGGTAAGGAATCTGTTTTGAGTATTGCTCCGACGCTGCTTGTCTTACATACGTGGGTTAAATCACCTATTAACCCGTCGCTGATATCGATGGCGCACCTGACCCCGGCTGCGAAAAGCTGGCGGCCTTCCATCGCCCGGGGCTGCGGCCTGTAGTGGGCTTTTCGAAGGTATGATGCCTGTTCCTCTTTAACAGGCATATCATTTGAAACCATTTTCAGTCCGGCAGCGGAACTCCCGAGGTATCCCGTAACTCCGATGATTTCTCCGGGTAATGCTGCCGAACGGGTCATCAATTCGCCGGCTTCGTTTTCCATGGTACCGTATAAAGCCACCGTAATGATAGTCAAGTGTGATTTAACCGTATCGCCGCCTATTATTGACACGTTGAACTGGCCGGCTATTTCTTTAATGCCCCGGTAAAGGGCTAAAACATTATCTACCAGGGTATCCCCGGGGATGGCCAGGGTAACCAGGGCATACCTGGATGTCCCGCCCATGGCGGCGATATCGCTTATGTTTACCGCCAGGGACTTCCAGCCAAGTTCTTCCCAGGTTATTTTGCTAATGTCAAAATGAATTCCTTCCACCATAGTATCGGTCGTGGCGAGGTGGATGGGACTATCCTCGCGCCAGGCGGCTGTATCGTCTCCTATGCCGAGGATTACCTGCGGGGGAATGTCCTCTTTCTTCCGGCCGATGGTTTGAGCTAAAAGGTCTATAAGACCGAATTCACCCAGTTCAGATACTTTCACTGGAGAAATTATAGCATTGTGTTTTATCTCATAACAATCCGCCGGATACCCTGCCCTTCATCTAAAAGGTGTGCCCTGACGTATTCAGTCGGGAAGTTATTAGTGCCCACGCACCCCACCCGGTCAAACGGCGGGATTTCCGGACGGGGTTATTGCTATAATGTTTATGACCAGCATGAACAGGATCAGGACCTTCTAATTGAGATACGCCATAATGGCTGACATCCACGGCAACCTGGAGGCTTTTCAGGCTGTCCTTGAAGATGTTGAAAAGAACGGAGGTGTAGATGGAATGTTGTGTGCGGGCGATTTAGTGGGCTACGGCCCGGATCCCGACCTGTGCCTGGAACTGGCGCGGTCCCGTAACTTTCTGGCAGTGGCGGGAAACCATGATGCGGCGGCAGTGGGAAAGCTTGACATAAGCGATTTCAATGCCGAGGCAGCGGACGCCTGCCGGTGGACAGGTCGGCAATTGTCGCAGGAGAACCGGGACTATTTAAGCAACCTGCCCTCCGTTTTACAGGTGAGGGATTTTACCGTTGTTCATGGCAGTCCCAGACAACCCTTCTGGGAATACCTGATAGCCCCTGTCGTGGCAAAAGAAAACTTGAAACATTTTCGCACAAAATATTGCGTAATAGGTCATTCCCATATACCGTTGTATTTCGAGTGTGTTGAGGGGAAAGGTTGCTCCCTGAAGGAGTTTCAATTTGAAGGTATCCTGAAGATGGGAGACAACAGGATGATTATTAATCCGGGTGGGGTCGGCCAACCCCGGGACGGGGACCCGAGAGCCGGTTATTTAATATTCGATGACGAAAATTCGACACTCCGCTATTACAGGGTGGAATACGATATTCCCGCGACACAGCAAAAAATGTTGACAAGGGGGTTATCGCGGTATCTTGCAGCGCGTTTAAGCTACGGGCTGTAGTAAGGCTGCTTGTGGAAATGCCTGATCTGGTATGCCAGAAGCCCCAGGGGGTTCCACAAAGAAGGGTACTTCAAGGCTTTCAGTATAAGTTTTCCATGCCAGTCGAAGGAAAAATCTTCTTCTGACAGGAGTTCCTCGTGGATACTTTTGGAGGAAACGGTCTCGAATATATTATCGATCTGCTTATCGCTTAATTTTTGAAAAGCCCGCCTGGCAAGATACGTTACTTTCAGTTCAGCATACAGCTTTTTATGCCATTCATCCTGGTACTTTTTCAGCATCTTAGAGGAAAAATCATCCCTGGCAATTGCTTCGTGGAGGCAAGCCGCCGCTATCGTCGAGCAAAGAAGGCCATAGTAGATGCCGCCTCCTGTAGTCGGCTTGACCTGCCCGGCGGCATCTCCGACCACTAACACCCTGTCATTGTAGGTTTTTGCGAGGGGTTTCAGGGGAACGGCTCCATGATAGGTTTCCGTTATCGGGGATGTGACTTTACCCCGGGAATACATGTCACTCCAAAATGTTTGAAGCAATGCGGCGCCGCCGTTTCGGGACAGGAGTCCGAGTTTTGCCCTGCCCGGAGAAAAAGGCACCAACCAGGCAAAAAACCCGGGGGCAACATTTTTTCCGAAATACACCTCGGCCTCTAACATTCCGTTGGTGTCCACCTCCGTCTGCCATCCGGTGGCGGAATACTCAATTTGCCCCAGGCCCAGCATACGGGTAAACTTGGGATTAAAACCACTGGCTACAACAACGCTTTTAGCCTCAATTGAGATACTGTTACCGTTTTTGCTTGCTCCTATTATAACTTTCCGGCCTGTAATTTCGATTGTTTCCGTGGCAGCATCGAAAATATATTCTGCGCCGGCTTCTTGAGCCGCAAGAGCCATCTGGTTATCAAACCTCTTCCGGTCAATGAAACTGGCCTGCGGAGTGGGTTTTTCAACATGAAGGATTATTCCCGAAGGCGAGAAGAAACTCGCTGAATTGAACTCAGCCGTAATACCGTCTACTCCCGGCGGGAGCAATCCACGGCATTCCTTTCCGATAATACCAGTGCAGCTTTGCTTGGTACCTGCAGTGGGCTTTTTTTCAAGAACGGCGACTTTGTGGCCCTGCCTGGCAAGGAGGTAAGCGCACTGGCTTCCAGACGGACCGGCTCCGATTATAGCTGTATCGAACATCTTTTTTATGACTTTACCATTAAACGATGCATAATATTAACATAATACCGGGAAGCGCAACAATCTAATTCTGTATGAAATGGCCGATACTTTTACCGATGATGCGATTTCTTACTAGGAGTGTGTCCGAGTAATGGCTCGGCCGTGCCTAGAAGAAGTAAAATTTCGAGGTCGGCCACGCTCAGCATAGGTATTACTCAGACAAGCTCCTAGGGAAGATGGAATCCTTTTAATATGAAGGGAGCAACGAGAAAAAGAGTGGAATTTGTTACTCCGTGGGCCAGGACTACCCCGAAAATAGACCCGGTTTTTTTTACGCACCAGGCAAAGAAGAGGGCGATGAAAAACACCAGGACGATATCGAGGACGGACCGGTGAATAACGTGGACGATGGCGAAGAGGAAACTGATATAAAACAGGTTCCACCGCCCGAGAGCTTCGGCGCATGCCGCCTGCATGGTACCGCGGAAGACATATTCCTCGACAAACCCCGTAGTCATAGTCAGGACAAATGCCGGGAGAAGGATTTCACTTAGGGCTAAACGGGATACCATGGGCGGGTAATGGAGTACCATGTATTCCAT